>CATKAP010000201.1 GCA_949746255.1 uncultured bacterium | reverse complement strand
ATTTGACAACGCGTCCTATTTGTTTTTTTGACAGTGGAATAGGCGGACTTAATTTGTTATATGAATGCGTGTGCAAATTGCCTTATGTTGATTTTGTTTATTTTGCCGATAATTACAATATGCCGTACGGAATATTGCCGGCTGAAGAAATTTTAAAAAGGACTTCGAATATTTTTTCAAGAATATCGGAATTAAACCCTGTTGCGGCAGTTTTAGCTTGCAATACAGTTACAGCGCGGTGTGCCGAAGTATTAAGACAAAAATACGAGTTTCCTATTATAGGTATTCAACCGGCTATAAAACCGGCGGCTTCGGCAAAGGGTAAAACTATTGTGTTAGCGACTCCTTCGACGGCTAAAAGCGAAGCGTTAATCAGTTTGGTTGAACGTTTCGGAAACAATGATACGGAAATAATTCCGTGCGCGGAACTTGCCGGTTATATCGAAAATAATATTTTTAATCTTCAAGAAGACGTAATTTATTCTTTATTGCCTGACGTTAAAGCCGAAAACGTAGTGTTGGGATGTACTCATTACGGTTTTATAAAAAATTTAATAGAAAAACGATATAATTGCCGCGTTTTTGACGGTGTGGAAGGGACTTCTAAAAGATTGTGCGTGATAATTGAAAATAGTTCGGTAGAATATAATTTGGTAAGAAATATAGAATTTTTATATGGAGACGTTGAAAAAAATAAACTTGTTTTCAGCAAATTAATGGAGTCAAAAAACGGCTTGGGGGAAATTTTTCCCAAAAAATCCCAATAAATTCCTAAAAACTTCTTGACAATGGACGAGTTGGGTGCTATTATGGAAATACAAACACAAAAAAGGCAGTAGTACTATGTTTTATCTTACGGGTGAATATATCCACCAAATGGATACAAAAAACAGAATACGAATTCCGAACAAATTAAAGGGTGAGGAAAGAGGATTATATTTTTCCAAGGGTACAAATAATTGTCTTTTTGTTTACTATGAAGCGGCGTTTAAAGAACTTATTCAAAAAATAGAGGAAAAAATAAAAATAAGCGACGAAAACGGAATAAAGGCTTTAAGAGTGTTTGCCAAATCTTTTACTTATGTTGAAGGGGACGCGCAGGGTAGAATGATTCTTCCAACGAAGTTGAAAGAATTTGCAAAAATAGACAGAGATTTAGTTATCTGCGGCGCAGGGTCGCATATAGAAATTTGGGCTAAAGAAGTACATGATAAGTACTTTGAGGACGAAGATGTCAATTTCGACGAATTGTTTAAAAAGTTGGATGTTTAAAAATGAAATTCTCGCATGTTCCGGTAATGCTCGAAGAGTGTATGCTTGGGCTTAATCTGAAAGACGGCGGAATTTATTTCGACGGAACCGTAGGCGGGGGAGGACATTCTTATGAAATACTTAAACGAACCTCGCCTAACGGCAAATTGATTGCTACGGATTTGGACGATGACGCATTGTTGGCTGCCGATACAAAATTAAAAGAATTTCACGGAAGATATACGCTTATAAAATCTGATTATAAAAACTTTGCTTCGGTTTTGGACGGCGAAGAAGTGGATTTGCTGGACGGCGTCATGCTTGATTTCGGTGTTTCCAGCTATCAGCTCGATAATGTCGACAGGGGATTTACTTATATGGTTCCTGGCGCTCCTTTGGATATGCGTATGGATAGAAACGGGAGTATTACTGCGGCGGATATTTTAAACGAATATTCTAAAGAAGAAATTGTAAAAATATTAAAAATTTACGGTGAAGAAAAATTTGCTTCTGCAATAGGAACTGAAATAGTTAAGGCAAGACAAAAAAAGCCGTTTGAAATATGCGGAGAATTTGTAGAAGTAATCGAAAAAAGCATTCCAAAAAAGTTTCAACAGAACGGTCCTGTAGCAAGAAAGAGTTTTCAGGCAATAAGAATTGCGGGTAACGGCGAGCTTTCCGGATTGTATGAATGTGTGCTTGGATTTGTTAATAGACTGAAAAAGGGGGGAAGAATTGTTATACTTACCTTTCATTCGCTTGAAGACAGAATTGTAAAACAGGCATTCAAATATCTTGAAACCGAGTGCATATGCGATAAAAGTTTACCTGTATGCGTATGTGGTAAAAATAGAGAAATAGAAATTATAACAAAAAAGCCGATAACGGCGAGTGTAAAGGAATTAGCGTTAAATTCACGCTCTAAATGTGCAAAACTCAGGATAGCCGAAAAAGTTATTTGATAATTCGGCGGGGAGGAATATATGGCGTCAATATCATCCGTTTTGGAAAGAAATTCCATAATCGAAGAGAAAAAAACTATAATAAATAATACCCCCGTTGTCAGCGACGAGGAACATAATGCGCGCATAAAAAAGAACTATGCAATGCTGATAAATCCGGAAACAAAGCTTGACGAATTACTTGGCAGAAACGAAGAAGCTGCGGTTAAAATCGAAGCTCCTGCGCGTAGAGAGTTGTTTGCCGCCAAACCTGTTCTTGTAGAAAATGCAAGAGCAGACGCTGCGATATTTCGCGCGGATAATCCGGTTAATCGCAGACCTGTTGCTTTACAGTCGCAAACAACGACATGTGTGGCGGAGGAAGAAGAAAACGAGGATCTTCGTCCTACAAAGACGACAATTCAATATAAGACTACAGACGTTCAAAAGACGCATGAAGAGGGTAAGATAGTCAACAATGATGCGGAAAAGCGCATCGGCTTGAACAAAAAGGAAAAAATTATAATAGCCGTGGTTGTAAGCGTAATAATTGCTTTGTTTGCAATGCTTATAATAAATTCCGCTATTATTTCCGGAATCAACAATGAATTGAACTCTCTTCAATCTTCTTTGACTACTTTGAAAGCTGCATATGCAGGCGTAAGTGATGAGATGAATTCCTACTTGTCGGATAGTGAAAGGCTTGCGACGGAATTTGCTTTATTGCAAGGTATGATACGTTAAAAAAGTATTTTGGGGGTTTTAAAAATTAAAAAGTTAAATCAAACGGGATTTTCCGTAACAGTTTTACAAAAGAGGTTATTGTCAGTTGTGTTGGCAATAACCTTTATTTTTTTCTTAATTCTCGCGCGTTTGTTTTACGTTCAGGTAGTATGGGGTAAGGAACTTATTTATAAAGCTACGGATCAGTGGAACCGAGAAATACCTATTATTGCCCGCAGAGGATTAATTACCGATGTTAACGGTGAAATTCTTGCCGGAAACACTACTACTTACAGTGTGTTTGTTCGTCCGCGCGCCGTAAAAGATACTGAATATACGGCTACTATATTGAGCGGTTTATTTTCACTCGACGTTAATATTATTCTTGAAAAATTGAAAAGTAAAGTTTCTGAAATTACTGTGGCAAGGCAGATAAATAAAGAGCTTGTGGAAAAACTCGTTTCTTACGATATGCCCGGTGTTTATTATTCGCGAGATAATTCTCGTAATTATACATATAACGAAACTTTATGTCAGGTTCTCGGATTTACGTCTTCAGACGGTTCGGGCTTGACGGGGCTTGAAAAATATTATAACGGAATATTAAGCGGAAAAAACGGAGAGATAACGTATACTACGGATATTGTAGGTATTGAAACTGAGAATCCCGTGGTAATTTATAACGAAGCGACAGCAGGCAACGGTATTAAACTGACTGTAGATATAGATATTCAGTTGGCCGCAGAACAAGCAATGAAAAAAGTTTATTTGTCGAGCGGAGCAAAAGCGGTTTCATGCGTTGTGTTGGATCCTCAAGATTTTGGAATATTAGCGCTTGTAAATCAACCGTCTTACGATTTAAATAACGTTCCGCGCGATGATCCGGAAACATTGAATGCTCTTTCTCGTAATGTTTTGGTAAGCGATATTTACGAACCGGGTTCAACTTTTAAAATTGTTACCGCCGCCGCCAATATAGAAGAACATTTGCGCGGCAATAATCAGGCTTTTTCAAATTCTTATGTTTTTAACGGTAGTCGTACCCGCACTGTAGACGGTACGAAAATCAAATGTTGGTCGTCTCACGAAAACGGTAAACATTCCAATCAAACTTTGGCTGAAGCGCTGAACAATAGTTGTAACCCTTGTTTTACCGATATAGCGCTATCTCTTGGTAGCGAAACGTTTTATAAATATTTACAGGCATTCGGATTCGGAAACGTAACCGGAATTGATTTTAATGGTGAAGCGCTCGGTATGCTTGTTCCTCAAACGGCAGTCAGAGACTGCGATCTTGCCAGAATCGGTTTTGGGCAGACGGTAGCGGTTACGGGAATACAGCTTGCGTGCGCCGCAGCGGCTTGTGTAAACGGAGGAAATTATTATACTCCGCATTTTGTTAAGGGAATTGTTTCCGCCGACGGGAAAACGGGGGGAAATTTTTCTCCTGTTATCAAAAATAAAGTTATAAGCGAAAAAGCTTCTGAAATCTTGCGAGGTATGTTGGAGGGCGTGGTTACAGAGGGTAGCGGTAAACATGCTTTTATAGAAGGTTATCGGGTGGGTGGCAAAACGGGAACAGCTCAGAAATTTGAAGACGGGCATATTGCTCAGGGTAAATATGTTTCTTCTTTCGTGGGCTTCTTTCCTGCCGATAAACCTAAATATTTGGCGCTTATTATTGTTGACGAGCCGCAAGGTACTTATTACGGTAGCGCAGTTGCCGCACCAGTTGCAAAAGAAATTTTTGAAAATATTATAAAAATTAAAAATATTGAACGGTATCAGTAATGTTGCTTTCAAATATAATTGAAAATATACAAGTTAAAGAAATTTACGGTCGAACAGACATTGAAATTGTCGGCTTGTGCGCCGACAGTCAGAGAATAAAAAAAGGAGAATTGTTTTTCTGTTATAAGGGCGGAAAGTTTGATTCTCACTCAATTATTAACGAGATAGTAAACAGCGGCGCGGCAGCGGTGGTTTGCGAACATAAACTTAATTGTAGTATTACACAGATAATAGTTGAAAACGGCAGGGCGCAAATTGCTAGGGCGGCGCAGGTATTTTACGGATTTCCTTCGGAAAAACTTAAACTTATAGGCGTTACGGGAACAAACGGTAAAACGACGGTAACGCATATGCTTTCCGAAATTTATAAAGAAAACGGCAGCAAAACGGGTGTTATTGGGACTTTAGGTGTAAAATTCGGAGAAAAATTTATTTCTCCGGAACTTACTACGCCCGATCCTATATATTTGAACTTTATTCTTGCAGAAATGGTTAAGGACGGAGTTGAATATGTTTTTATGGAAGTTTCCGCACACGCTATTTATTTTGACAAAATTTACGGGCTTGAATTTAAGGCTGGAATTTTTACAAATTGTACGCAGGACCATTTGGATTTTTTCGGCAACATGAAAGATTACTCCGATTGTAAAAAATCGTTTTTTCTGAACGGGCGTTGTAAGCGTGCGATTATTAATTCGGATGATGTTACGGGTATTGAAATACTTGCTAAAGCGTCTGACGCGGTTAGTTACGGATTAAAAAATCCAGCCGACGTTTTTGCCGTAGATTTAGACGAAAGTATAGACGGAACAAAATTTGTTTTGAATTTAATGGATGAATTATATGAAATTAAATTGCGTTTACCTGCAATATATAATGTTTACAATGCACTTGCCGCAGCGGCTTGCGCTAAGCAAATGGGGATAAAAATAAACGTTATCGCGCGCGGACTTCAAAATTTACAAACTGTGGAAGGAAGGCTTGAAAGGGTTGCGAATTATAACGGCGCGGAAATTTTTGTAGACTTTGCACATACGCCGGACGGTTTGGAACAATCGCTTCGTTCATTGAAAAGATTATGCAAAGGCAAACTTTATTGTCTTTTCGGTTGCGGCGGCAATCGTGACAGAACAAAACGTCCCGTTATGGGTGCTGTTGCGGCAAAATATGCCGATTTCTGCGTTATTACATCGGATAATCCTCGATATGAGGATCCTTATGATATTATAAGCGAGATAGAAAAAGGAATTAAACCGTTTAAGAAGCCTTATGTCACTGTAACAGAGCGCGACGTTGCGACCGAATACGCTATAAGACTTTTGAACAAGGGCGATATTTTGATAGTTGCGGGTAAAGGCGGAGAGCATTATCAGGAGATTGCCGGTATAAAACACAGTTATAACGACAATACAGTAATTAAAAACATTATCGGCAATTAAATGAAACTAGTATTTATATCTATATTAAGCGCGTTTGCCGCGTCTTTTCTTTTGATTTTAGCGGTATTACCTCTTTTAAAAAAACTAAAAGCCGGGCAGTATATACTGGGTTACGTTAAAGAACATAAAAATAAAGGCGGTACGCCGACTATGGGCGGACTTGCCTTTGTTGCCGCTATAGTTATAGTAACGTTGTGCGTTTGCGGGTTTGAGAACGGTATCGTAAATTTAACGCTTTCAATTACGGCAGGGTTTACGGTTGTTGGTTTTCTTGATGATTTTTTGAAAATCTACCGTAAGGAAAACGAAGGTCTTAAACCATATCAAAAAATTCTTTTTCAAATTGCTCTTGCAACATTGGCCGGTGTGTATTGTTATATTAACGGCATAACTGAGCTTAATGTTCCGTTTGGCGGCGGCTTTAGTATAGATGTAAGTTGGGGAATAATTCCTATAGTCATTTTTGTGTTTACAGCTACTGTAAATTGCGTAAATCTTACCGACGGTTTAGACGGCCTTGCGGGAGGGACAAGCTGCGCCTATCTTGCGGTTTTTGCGTTAATGCTTGCTGTGCAAAAATCAGATTCTGCTTATTTATCGTTTATAGCTGCGGGTTCCGTAGCTGCATTTTTGATATTTAATACAAATAAAGCGGCAATTTTTATGGGGGATACTGGATCGCTTGCTCTCGGAGGTCTTATATCTTGTTTGGCTGTTTTTAGTGGAAATACTTTATATATTCCGCTTTTGGGAATTATGTTCGTAATTTCGGGAATATCCGTAATTGTACAAGTCATATATTATAAACGGACAAGGAAGAGGGTGTTTCTAATGGCGCCGATACATCATCATTTCCAGATGAAAGGCGCTACGGAATGTAAAATATCGTATGTATATTTTGCGATCACCGCCTTAGTCGGAATATTTTGTTTAATATTCGTGTGAGGTAAAATGTTTTTCAGAGGTCAAAAATTTTTTGTAGCGGGAATGTCTGTTTCGGGTGAAAGCGGCGCCCGCTTTTTACTTGAAAGAGGAGCCGAGGTTTATATATACGATGATGTGGTGAACGAACGCGTTTCCGAAGTCATGTCGGAACTTGCGTCGCTGGGCGCGCACGTAGTTGCCGCCGACGCGTGTTTGGTTGCCGCCGATAAATGCGATATACTTGTTTTGAGCCCCGGAATTCCTATTGATGCGGCTTTACCCGTTGCTTTCAGAAAACAAGGTAAATCAATAATTGGCGAGGAGGAATTGGGCGCGCTTTTTCTTCGCGCCACCTCCGTAGCGGTTACGGGCACTAACGGGAAAACCACGACTGTAACAATGTTAAACGAAATGCTCAATGCGGCGGGAGAGCATAGCGTCGCTTGCGGAAATTGCGGAAATCCGCTTGTTGGAGAGGTTGATAACCTAACTTTTAACGATTTCGCGGTAATAGAGGTTTCTTCTTTTCAGTTAGAAACATTGTCGAGCTTGCGCCCGCATATAGCGGTTGTTACCAACATAACGGAAGACCATATGAATCGCCATTATAATATGGAGAATTATATATTCTTAAAGTCAAAAATTTTAAGAAATCTTCGCGAAAGCGAATACGCCGTACTCAATTACGATGACCCGACAGTTCGTGCATTTGCTAAAAATACAAAGGCAAAAGTCATTTATTTTTCCGTACAGTCGCAAATAGACGGCGCATATTATCGCGACGGAGCGGTTTACTTTAACGGAGAAAAGTATTTTGATATCGGGGAAATGACTTTAAACGGGGTACACAACTTATATAACGCGCTTGCGTGCGTAGCTGTTGCTGGAATTCTCGGTTTGAATAAATCGCTTGCGGCGAAATCCCTGTGTGCTTTTAAGGGTGTTAGCCACCGTGTGGAAAAAATCAGAGAAGTGAACGGCGTAACATACATAAACGACAGTAAGGGAACAAATACTGACGCTTCGCTCAAAGCGGCCCAATGCATGGATAGACCAACAGTTATTCTTTTAGGCGGTAAAGATAAAGGTGATGATTACATTCCTCTTTTCGAAGGGCTAAACTCTAGCCCCGTGGTGCATGCCGTAATATACGGTGAAAACAGATTTAAAATGTTAAACGCCGCAATAAAAGCCGGATTCGTTAGTTTTTCACTGTGTTCCGAATTTATGACGGCGGTCAAGCTTGCCGAACTTGTAGCAAAACCCGGTCAGTGCGTGTTATTGAGTCCTGCAAGTTCGAGTTTCGACAGTTTTTCAAATTTCGAAGAGCGTGGCGATGCATTCAGGGAGTTGGTGGAAAAAATAAATGAAACTGCCTGATAAAAAGAAAAAAGCGGGAGATTTCCCGCTTTTAATATGCGTTTTTCTTATGGCTTGTTTCGGCTGTCTTATGATATATTCGGCAAGTTCATATACCGCCGAAGTTCAGTACGGCGACAGTCTGTATTTTGTAAAAAAACAAATAATAGGCGTGGTGCTTGGCGCGGCGGCTATGGTAGGAACGAGTTTTTTGCCCTATCAAAAACTCATAAAATTAAAATTTCCTGGCGTAATAATAGCGGTTATTTTGCTTGCGCTGGTTTTTGTGCCTGGGGTTGGTATAACCAATTACGGCGCAACACGTTGGATAGGTTTCGGCGGAGTTACCATTCAGCCGTCGGAAATCGCAAAATATGCTTTTGCACTGTTTGCCGCCGCGTATTTTGCAAAAAATCATGAAAAAGTAAAAACCGTAAAAGGTGTGCTTCCGGTGCTGGCGGTAGGAATCCTTTTTTGTCTGCTTATAATAATTGAGCCTAATATGTCAATTACAATGTGTGTAGGGCTTCTTATGTTAAGCGTGATATTTTTAAGCGGTACAAATCTTAAAACATTTCTGTTTGTGCTTATTCCTTTTGCTGTAGCGGTACCCGTGCTTATAATATTAGAGCCTTACAGGCTTCAACGGTTAAACGCTTTTATTGATCCTTGGGCTTCACCCAAAGGCGAGGGCTATCAACTTATTCAGTCTTTATACGCTTTGGGTAATGGTGGTTTTTTTGGTAAAGGACTTTTCAATTCAACGCAAAAGTACAGATTTTTGCCGTTTGCAGAAAGTGATTTTATTCTTGCGGTAATGGGGGAAGAGCTTGGGTTTTTCGGTCTGCTTCTGTTTTTTTTGTGTTGCGGTTTTATAATATACAGAGGTATAAAAATAGCAATTAATTGTAAAAACCGTTTTGGTTTTTTACTTGCTTCCGGTTTTACTCTCGTATACGGTATTCAGGTCGTAATAAACGCTTTAGTCGTAAGCGGAGCAATTCCGCCTACAGGTTTACCGCTT
>CATKAP010000200.1 GCA_949746255.1 uncultured bacterium | reverse complement strand
GGGAGCTACAGGGCTCGAACCTGTGACCCACTGCTTGTAGGGCAGTTGCTCTCCCAACTGAGCTAAGCTCCCAAACGCTTAATTAATATACCAAATATATTATTAAAAATCAAGCGTTTTTTACGGGGAAATTTTATTTTTATAAAATTTTTTAAAGCATTGTGCCCTGCCGTTCAGTAGATATACTATATATAGTATGCATATTTATGCTATATTGATACATTAAGTTTGTTTAATTAAAATTTACAAATAATAATCCAAATACTATTAATTTTACGCACCGATCGCTTAAGATTATCCCCACAAATTTTAAGAAAATTTTTTTAAATTGAAGTTATATATTATTTAACGTCGGTCAATAATCTCCCTGTACTTCACTGCACCTCTTAAAGAGAAAAGGAGATTAACATGAAAAAATTTTGTCTAACCGTCTTAGCTATAGCGGCAATAATTGTAACTATAGCGGTTGCAAGCGGCGCATATACCCAAGCTTCCGTACATCCCGACTATTTACGCATTCACGTACGTGCAAACTCCAACGAACAAATAGACCAGGATATAAAATATAAAGTAAAAGACGAAGTAGTTAAATTTATAACTCCATATGCGGCGGAATGCGTGGATAAACCTACGGCAATGAAAGTTATAGGTGGAATTCTCGAAGAAATCGAAGCGGTCTGCAACAATGTATTGAAAGCCAACGGCTTTAATTATACTTCACGCGCACAAATACGCGAAGAAGAGTTCCCCACCCGTGTATACGGCGATTTGACGCTTGAAAACGGTATATACGACGCGCTTATTATAGAGCTAGGTTCAGGTACGGGCGACAATTGGTGGTGCGTTATTTACCCTCCTCTATGTTTTACCGCTTCCACCTCCAACGTGGAATACCGATCAGCTATAAAAGATATTATAAATTACTTTTTCGCGAAATAATTATTAAAATGAGGAAAGCCGTTCGGACGTTGTCCGAACGGCTTTTTGATTACAAATTTTTAAGTTCTTCAGAAAGAACGCGCAACTTTTCGCGGTCGGCGTCTATGAGCGCCGTAAACACACGAAAATATTCGACGTCGTCTGGGTTGGGTTCGGTTTTACTTAACATAGCCGTCATTAATGCCGACTGCGAGCGAGCGCGCTTTTTTTCCAATGCGTCAATTTCTTTTTCCAAATCGGAAATAGCTCTTTTCAAATCACCTTTTTTAGACATAATAAACCTCTTATTCCCCTTCCTTATCTTTTGCCGCCGCGGATTCCGCTTCACTTAACTCCCGCACCTCGAAAACTCGGTTAAGATTGGAAACGACCCTCTTTATAAGTCCCTTTTCCATAAGTCCCATGGTTCCCTCAAAAGGTTGATAATAATCCTGAGCTTCGTAATTCGGGTCTTTTCGCACGCCCAGTTCCTTCATAACTATATTAATAAGCTCTTTAGCATATTTTGCTCTGCGGCTGCTTTTAATACGATACTGACAAGGCGTGTCCGCATTGGAAGCCGCTCCGGAAACATCCTCAACCGTGAACTTGGTGCCGACGAAACCGGCGGGTTCCACGGCAAGCATAAGGCACAAAGTTTTCCCGCGCACGATCAGTCGCGCAAGAGGCTCTCTTCCCAAACGGAAAGTTTCACGTTTCCAACTCATACGAACTTTCACTTTTTGATACGATAAAAGTTCGTTCTTTATCTGCGAATACCATTCCTTGGATTCATCTTTCATCTGGATAACTTTAGCCGTCATGCTGCGGTCGTACCGCACGCGTTCTTTACCTTCGGTTACGTATTCCACGGAATCGTCCTCAACGTCAGAAACGCTTTCGTCTTCCGGCTCCGGCTGTTCCTCTTCGGGTTCTTCCTCATCTTCAACAGCGGCAGCCTCTTCCTCCTGCTCTGTCGGTTTTACCGACGTCGCAGGCGGAGCCATAACTATTTTAATAACCGGCGCGCGCTTTCTCAGCGCCACTATAAAGACTATTGCCAGTATAGTCAAAAGCACCAAGAAAACTATAAGCGTAACCATTAAAATCACCAGCATCGTTTTGTTATCGACCGCCAAAAGCGCTAAGTTAGCCATTTTCTCTATATCTCCTTATTGCAAAAATTATAACTACGACCGTCAAAGCGCACAACACGCTTGCCAGTACGATGTCAACCGTTAGCAACGTAGTATCGTACGCCGCCGAAATTGTAAATTTATAGCCTTCCCCGTTAATCAAAGTTTCGTAACCGTCCACTTCAACCGTTGCAAACATAATATAACTGCCTTCAGCCGTAGGCTTTACTTCTCCCAAATCTTTGCCGTCGGCGGTTTTGTAAGTGTATTTGATTGTACCGAAAGCCGCTTCGCCCGTAGGGTTGTTCGGACCGGTTTCTTCCGTCCAACTTTCTATTACCGGCAATTTAATCCACATGTTCTGCGAAAGCGTAACGCTGAACTCCACGCGCGCTTCCAGCGGCGCGCAATACTTGGCCGTAACGGTAACTATCATCACATATTCGCCTTTTGCCGAAGGTTTTTCCGTGGTTTTAGTGCTGTCGTCGGAACCCTTTAACTTATATTCGTAAACTATCCCGCCGCCTTCGGTATATCTTGCCTCGGCAACAGGATTACACAAACCCGTACCGAGTTCCCAGCTTTCTATTGCAGGATCCACGGTCCAATAATTTTGCCTTACGTAAATTTCAAAAGGAATTTCGGCAACCATGTAATCGCTTTCGATAACAACGCCGTTTTCCTCATTCTCTGACTCTATGCGAACTATATATTTACCGGGAGCCTCGGGAAGTTTATCCGTTGCTGTAGCTTCGTCTATAACATACCTGCCGCCCTCGTATTTAGTTCCGAAATAGGTGTAAATTACTTTTGTGCTTCTGAGAGCCGAACCTGTGGGAATTGTGGGAATATTTTCGTCAAACACCGTCCAGCTATCCATGGAAGGCATTGTAAGCCAACGGTTTGCGGGACGCGCCTCACTGCCCTGATAAACCTGGAAGTATACTACTACGGTTACGGATTTATAATGTCCGCTTTCGGAAGCGGTAACCGCCGTAAGCCTATACCAACCGGTTTCCGCGCGCATCAAACCTATAAAAGCTTCGTCACGGTCGTCTTGATAAACGCCGCCGTGCAAGAGCGTGCCGCTGTAAATTTCCGAACCGACATCGTCTCTGTCGGGCGCGTTACCGTTATTAATCGATTTGATTTTAGAAACGGTCATAGTTATATCGCCGTATTCGGAAACTGCCGCAGGTTTGTTCGCCGAAGCCTGCCAATTGGCAACCGACCAGCCCGCTACCGAAGGATATTCCGTAAACCCGTTTTCGGCGAGTTCCACTTCAAAACTGTAAATGGTTTCCGTTCCGAAAGCCGCATATCTGTCGTCCTCGTCAACAACGGCTTTATAGTAATATGTGCCGGCCGCAAGACCTTTAAACGCCGCTTCCTGAGCCGCCGAAACTACGCCCGCGGTAGTTGAGAATTTTATAAGTCCCGCTATCGGATTGTTACATGCCGCGTCCGAATAAACGGTAAACAAAACCGTTCTGCCCGTAACGGGTTGCGCCGTAAAGCGGTTAGTAGACTTATCGAACTTGCCCCAAATCCAATCTTCCGCACGCGGACTTATCTGCCAATTGTCTTTGGCGTGAGTTATAACAAACGTGCCGCCCGTCGCGGTAAGTCCCGTATAATTTTCAGTTCCCTCAAGTGTTGCGGTAAAGGAATAAGTTCCCGCTTTATCGAAGCTTGTTACCGTCGCGCCCTTATACGTAGATTCGTAAGCTATATCGGAAGCTTTACCGTATTTAACGCCGGCTACAGGCTGATTTTGCGATTGTCCGTAAATCCACCCTTGAACAGTAGGCTCGGGCGACCAAACATTCGTCGCCTTTAAAACTTTGAAACTTATGGTATCCTGAACGTAACTCGCAAATCTGTCGCTTTCGGGAATCGAAGCTCTTATTGTGTAATTCGTGTCGCTTGCGTCCAAGGCGCAAATGCGGGCTATAAGACTTGCTTCTTCCTCCGCGGAAACAACTCCGCCGGGATAATTCAAAGTTACGGAAAATACTTCCCGAACGCCGTGCATAACTACTATGTTGGCAACCGTTCCGTACAACGGCGTAGGCGTACGCCAACCAATCGAATCCGCGGTTACGTTATTCGGGTTATCCCACGTCCAGCCGTGAACGGTCATACCTTTGTCTTCCTTCCATCCGTTTGCACCCTTTACAACGTTCAAGGTTATGGATTTGGAAAGAGCGCGGAACGCGTCCGTTTCTTCCACTTCCGCACGCACCGTATGCGTACCCGCCGCAAGTCCGTTTATCTTTTCAAGAAGGTCGCCGGTAATCAGTTCGCCGTCCACATAGATTTTTAATGCGTCTTTTCCTTCGTTGGGCTCGAATTCCAATGCGGTATTTTCCCCGCCCTGAACCCATTTAACCGTATCGGCGGGAGTTTTGACCCATGAGTTAAGAGTCTTATTAATCGTAAGTACAATACGGTGTGTTATACCGCTGTGGTTGTTATCGCCGGTAACAGAGAAAATAACAGTATAAGTACCCGCGGATAAACCTTTGAGATATTCGTTAAGGTCGCCGGAAACCGCGGTGCTGTTTCCTCCGGCGTCAACTACGGAAATAACCGTTGCGCCTTCCGCCCAACTTGAAACAGGCGCTTTAAGCTCGGGGTTATCCGTTCCGCCCTTAGTCCAGGTAAGCTGTTCGGAAAGTTCGTCCGCGTTATTCCATTCGGTTACCACTTTATTGATTGTAAGAACCGTCGTGCCCGATAACGCTTCGTGATTTTCATCGCCCGCAAGCGAAGCTTCCACGCTGTACGTTCCCGCGTCAAGCCCTTTAAGGTGATTCAAAAGATTTTCGCGAGCAACCGTTTCTCTTTTATTGCCGGTTATTACAGTAAAAGTAAGCTCGCCGTCGTTCGCTTCGGCAATGGTAAACGCGTTGCTTTCATCGCCCCAAACCCATTCGACGGACAGCTCGGGCGCAATTTTCCAACCGTCGCTCATTTTTGAAATCGAAACGGTGGTTTCCGAGCGCAATCCATCGTAATCCTCGTTTTCGTCAACGCGGGATATAACGCGGTAGGTGCCTGCAACCAACGTTTTCCAATAGTCCGTAAGAGTCGTCGCCGTTAAATCCGTTTTAACGTTTCCGTTTAAATCGTAAACGTCGAAAACAAGTTTTTCGTTTCTGAAACGGGCTTCGGGCATTTCCCAGGCGTAACCGCCCTCTTTTTTCCATTCCCAACTGTAAGAAGTTTTCGGCGCCTTACCGTCAGCCCATGAATTTGAAATTTTTGTGACGGTTAAACGCGTTTCCGAACGCAATCCCGCATAGTCGGGCGTTTCCGCTACGCTTACTACTATGTTATGAATTCCTGCCGATAAATTTTTAAGATAGTCGTTATAGAATTTTATCAAATCGGTTACGGTTTCATCGGGCGTTATCTGAACGTTATCCACCGATATTACTATTTTACCTCTTTCGGCTTCGGGAACAGCCGTCAGAATATCGCTTTCCGAAAGTCTTTCGTATTCCAGATCGCCCGAAAGCTCGGTACCCGCTTTCCAACTGTTAATGGCTTTGGTAATAATCAGCGTTGTGCTGCCTTTCAGTTCCGTATTATTGTCCGTTGCCGCAACCGTTGCCGTTATTGTGTATGTGCCTACGCCCAGCGTATTGAGATATTCGGCAATATCGCCCGTAGGGGTATGTTCGCCTTTAGAGTCGGTAACGGTATAAACTATATCGTATCCCGAAGCTACGGGAGAAGCGTACTCCACCTCTTCAAATTCACTTTGAATAAGTTCCTTCGGCGATTTTCCTTCGTCCCATGCAACCGTAACGCGATTAACGGTTACGGTAATTTTATAGCTGAGAGTAGAATAATTGGAATCGTCCGGAGTATAAACGGAAGTTATAACGTAAACGCCCGCATTGCGCGAAGAATGTTTAAGATAATTTTTCAACGCGTCCAAAGCGTTGCCTTCGTCGCCGTCCTCAAACGTTTGATTAAAGGTTTTTTCTTCGTTATAATTTTTATAACTTACCGAATATTCTACGTTTACGCCCGTTTTATAAGGTAATACTATTCCCGCCATATCGGCAGGCAGCCCCGACGAATAATCGAATTCGTAAGCATTTTTTAAAGCGCCTTCCGCGTTATCCCATGTGAGAGGAATTTTATTTACGGTAACCTGCGTTTCTTCTTTAAGCGGCTTATAATTCTTAGTTTCGTTTACCGCAACCGTCAAAGTATATTCACCGGGCGCAAGACCGTTCAGCCATGCCTTTATGTCGGTAACGTCCTGGGAAACCCCTCCGCTCTGCATAGAATATTTAACCGTTCCGTATTTTACGGAAGGTAAAGCGGGAACGTCGGAATCTTTAAAATTCTGATAATACCCTGTGATTTCAGACGACGGCGAGTTTGCCGTCCATTCGTTTTCCGCCTGCAAAACGTTAACCGTAAACTCCGCGCCGAAATCCGCGTAATTTTTATCGCTTACCGTCGCCTTAACTGTATAAGAGCCGGCGTCGGCGGCGAACAACAGAACGGTTAGAGTATCCGACGTATATTTTAATCCGTCAACCGTGAAAACAACTGAAATTTCAACGTCGTTTACACCAGCAGCTTCCGGAATAACCAATAATTTTTGAGAATCGTCTTTCGGATTCCACTCCCATTCCGCGTCCTGCGGAGCAGTGGTCCACGTGAAACTTGCTTTATTTACGGTTACGGAGGTTACCGCCGTAAGACCGGTATATTTTTGCAAATCTTCAGCAACGGTAATGCTTACGCTGTAAGTTCCGGCGTCGAGTTTGGACAGTGCTTCCAGAATTCCGCTTTGCATTATAGGATCGGAATTGCTGTTTCCCGAACGAATTACGTATACGGGCTCGCCCGCGGCAGCCGAAGCGTTAACCAAAGCGGAATTCGCAAGGCTGTATGCAAAACCGCTCAACACGTCGGGATTTCCCCACGTCCAGGTAAGAATGGCTTCGGGTTGTTTGTCTTCAAGCCATTCGTTATCAAGCTGCGAAACGGTAAAGTAAGATATATGTTCGATTTCTTTGTAATTGTCGCTCGCCGCAAATTTTGTAACGTAAGCGTAAGTGCCCGCGGTCATGGGTTTTTCGTCGAGCTTTCCGCCGAGCGCGAGACCAGACGCATTGCGCACCGTAGAATAATAACCCGTTCTATCGCTGTCCACGCCGCCGTTTTCATAAAGAGTTTCGGCCGACGAAGGATTTTTGACCGTACTTCCGTCAAGCGACCAAATCCAGCTTTCTATTTCCGGAAGCACACCGTCCTTCCAATGGTTTTCCGCTTTCTGCACGATAAAGAATAAATCGCGCGAAGCCTGAGCATAATCTTCGCTTACCACCGTTCGAACGGTCAATTTATAATATCCCGCACCGAAAGGATTAACGTCGTCGCTCAACAAAGCCAAAAGTTGCGCAAACGTAAGATTTTCATATCCCGCGCCCATGGAATCGTACGAATTTATATCGCCGTCGTTGCGTTTGAATAATGTATATTCCAACGTTCCGTGCGTTACTTTGCCTTCGGTAACGAGTTCGGGTTTGAATTCTTTATAAATCCAACCCGTAATCGACGGCGCGGGGTCTCCCCAAGCGTTGCTCGTAGCCGGACTTACGGTAAACGGAACCGCCATACGTAACCCAGTGAAATCGTTGGTTCCGTCGACTGTGGCGACAAGCCAATAATCGCCGTTACCCAAAGCCGTAAGGTAATTTAAAATTTCTTCATTAATTTCAGTGAACGCTTTGTCTGTTTGGTCGTTAGGATTTTGATTAACGGAAGGAGCGGTTTTACCCTTATATATTACGTAGTTAACGCTTTCTCCCGCTTTAATAAATTTAGGTAACCCCTCTATAAAATTAGAATCTACTGTAAATCCTTTATATTGCCATCCCGTCATGCCGGGAGACGTTTGCCAGTAATTATTCGCCAAACCTATTTCAAACTGCATAACCGAAGCGGGTATTGCGGTATAGTTATCGGTCGCGGCAAGTTCGGTACGCAAATAATAGGTGCCGCGCGGCAAATTAGCCAAAGCGTGGGCTACCGTTCCTTCGGTATCCTCGGAACCTTCCACCAACCCGTTTACCGAAGTAAATCCCGTAAGCAACGCGCTTATTTCGTTTTTATCTTTATCGAGTACGGTAAAGCGAACGGAAGGAGCCTCCTGTCCGTTTTTAGGGTCGGTATAAAAGGGAATCGCCGTAATAAGGTTAACGGTTTTATCGTATCCGCTCCAAGTCCAACGTATTAAGTTGGGTGTTGAATCCCAACGGTTGGTAGCGGGTGAAACCACAAAATCGAAAGGCTGATCCGAAACGCCAGAAAAATTCGCGCTCGTTTCCACCCACGCTCTGAGCTGATAATTGCCCGCGTTCAAACTTTTCAAAATATCCGATACGGTTTCGGGAATATTCCCGTTCTCGTCCAAAACAAAATCTTCGGTTATCTTTTCGTTATACTCGATATCGCCGCCCTTGCCGGTACCTTTATACACGGCGAAAGAGACAGAACCCGCTCCGTAATAGGGCACGGCCATTATGCGGTTTATATCGCCGTCGAAAAATGACCATGTCCAGGCAACTATTCTGGGCGCGGTAGTCCAGCGGTTTTCCGCAGGAGTTATTGTATAAGTCAAAACCATTTTAGCCGAATCGTCGGGGTCGATATAATATTCGGTCACCCCTTCGGCCGCTTCCGCCCAACGATAAAGGTTTTTATCGTAGGAACGTAAAACTATCTTATGTATTATAGGCGTAAACCCGTCTTCGGTTTCTTTATTTGCGTCTACGTAAGAATCGGAAGAATCCCAGTCGATCGCATAATAATCGCTGCCCGCTATATAGGGCGTATTGCGCGAACCCGTATACACAAGCGACTTCGCATAATCGGGAATTTCAAGAATTTGATAAATTACAACGTTGAAATAACTCGAACGGCGCACGTCGGAAGAAACGTCTACTATCGGTTCGTAAGAAGGTGCGCTGAACTGATAATAAACGGTATAAGAACTTGTACCCTTTAAAAGCGTGGTGGAAGCGCCGTTAAAATAACTATCCGAAACGTAATCGTTATTCTGCATGCGGTAAAGATTATATGTAAGCGAAGCCGGTTTATATAAGTCTGCGTATTCTTCCCCGGCCCAAACGCCTTCGGGCGCCGCATGCCAAAGCGAGCCATCGCCGCGTTGCGCTAAAAGACTTTGCAATTTATTATAAGTTTCGTCGTCGCGCCCCGTTTTATCGGCTTCCGTTACGGAGGAAAAACCGCCTTCCCAAATATGAACCGTTCCGTCCTGTAAATATTCGAACGTAACGCCTTTCAGGGCGTTTTCCACTATTTCCTTTTCCGCCTGAGTAAACGAACGGCTTAAAACCTTAAAACGGTAAACTCGTTCTATCGAAGGATACGTCGTCGAACCTACCGTCAACGAATCAACCTCTATCGTAAGCACGTACTCGCCCGCGGGAATAGAATTGTTGAAATAGTCAACAAAAGCGTTGTTTCCTTCCGCGTCCCAAACCGCAAGTTTATCCGCGTGCCCGGCAACCTCGCCGTTGCGCGTAAGCGTAAATTTTATATTTTGTTTATCGCCGTGAACAAGGTCGGGAGTATTGAAAGCAATATTACTGCCGTATTCCCAATCGGTAAGAGTGGAATCCGTCGAAAGCGTATATTCGGGCGAATCTTCGTTCGGAGTACCGTCCTCATCAAATGCGGTAATCCAGTTGCCGACCTGTACTATATACCACGTTTTTGTAACCGTGGCGGTACCGTCCGCCGCCAGCACAACGCGAACGCCGAAGTTTCGGGTGTCTCCCTCTACCGGCACGGAAGAAAACTCGTAATTGTTCAAATCCGCGTCGTTGATTTGTAACGTGGCCTGAGTATCCCACATTCCCACGCGGTTAGCCGACTGCGTGTAAAAATACTCGGTAGCTTTATAATGTTCATGTCCGTGAACTCTCAACGATACCGTACGGTTTTCAAGAAACCTTACATAAGACGAAGCGACGGGGGTTTCCGTACCGCCGTTTGGTTGCAGCGAAATGTTCGACTGTCCCGAAACGTAAAGTATTCCGCCCAACAACCCGACGGGAGTTTCCGCCGATTCGTCCGACACATCCCACGCGTCCCATGAAAGCACGTTGTTGTCGGCAAGATTTATTTTCGCTTTCTTTACCGTAATCGTCATTTTGTGAGCTCCGACGCCTTCTCCCGTCCATACGCCCCACGCCGTATTTAACGTAACCGTAAGCGTATAAACGCCCGCCTCTGAAACGCCCTTGCGCGCGCCCTGTTCCGCACCGGAAGAATCGGCGTAAGTCATGGTTATGCCGTAATCCGCCTCGGCGGTTTCGTCAAGCCCCGTCAGAGAAGTAATCGTATGCGAAGCGCCGTCGTAAACGCGCTCCAAATCCGTTAAATTCGGAATATCTACTTTTTTGGCGTAGAGGTCTAATTTCGCCGTCTTGCGGTTATCGTCGCGAACCAGACTGTTTACGCGCGCATTATCCGCGCTTGCCTGAAAATAATTGGCTCCGTCCGAAGAAGCCGTATACCATACGGTAGAAGAATAAACTTCTCCCACGCCGTCGATATCGTTTATATTCGGCAAAGCGTTGGTTTTTGAAGTCTCACTCGGAGCGTCAATCTCCCAAACGTTAACTTCGTTGCGGGTATAGTTGTACCCTAAAGAATTTACCTTTTCAACCGTCTTTGCGCCTATCTCGTTATTTTCTACGTCCAAAACATGATAAGTCACGGGCATTAAATAGGTATACGCAGCCATACCGTTATTATATTTGGGGCGCACCCCTTTTGTTGCCGAAGCGTCGTAATCGGCTTTGTTTTTATAAATAAATCTTGCAATATAAGCCGAATCGCCGTAAAACGCGTTGCTTGAATAAGAAATCTGCGAATAATTTTTAGGCATGTAAACCGTTAAAACGCCGGGATGCCCTCCGTCCAAACTAGAACTGTTCGAATGGAACGCGCTGTCGCCTATCGACTTCACTCCTTCGCCCAGCACGACGCTTACCACGTGCGCCAGCTTAAAAGCTCCGTTACCTATATTGACTACCGAATCGGGTATCTCTATGTACGGCATCCAAACTCCGCTGAACGCCGAAGGTCCTATGTCGTACTCCGTTACCGTTTCGGAAAGACTGTTCTTTACCGGCGTACCGTCGTAATCTAGATAATCGTATTCGCCTTTAGCAGCAAAACCGTCTTGGAAAACAGTGGTTTCCACGCCGTTGATTACGACTTTATATGTATAATCCGACGTCCAACGAGCAGTGGAATCGGAAAGTCCGTTCGGTAATTTTAATAATAAGCGATTGGTTTTAAACTGATGCTCGAAAATATCGGCGTAACTTGTAACGCTCCAACGTCCCGCGGAATTTCTGCAGAAAACCACGCCGTTACCGTCGCGCAACATTAAAGAATCGAACTTGCCGGTATTTTTGCCGTAAAAGTTCATTACCGAAGTTCCGAAACAATTAACCAATTCAGTAGACGACATCTCGGAATTATTCTTAACTTCAACAAGTTTTTTACAGTTTGCAAACGCGTCCGCACCTATACCTTCCGCCGTAAGCTTTTCGGGAACTATAAAACGAATAAGCCCCGCGCCGTTGAAAGCGCTTTCGCATATGGAAACAACTTCGTTTCCTATTGCAAGGTCGGTAAGCATAATCGCTGTATTGGAACCGTAAATGTGGCTGAACGCGCGCCGTCCTATGCTTTTCAAATTGGAAGGGAAAACCGCGCGGTAAAGTTTATGGCAACGGCTGAAAGCAAATTCGCCTATAGAGGAATCGGCGGCGCCTGCGGTAACCGCCGCCGTGTTCGAATCCACGGCGCGCAAACCGTAGCAAAGCGCGAACGCGCCTCGTTCTATGGTTACTCCGCCCGTAGTGCGGAATTCCACGTGCTGCAAACCGTCCCCCGTGGAAGGCGACGGGCTGGAACAACGGTGAAATGCGAAAGCTCCTATAGTCTGATGTTTTCCGTTATCGGGGAAAATAATTTCATGCAAAGAGGTGTTCCCGTCGAAAGCTCCTCCCAAATTTCCGGGTAACACGTCGCCCGTGTTCAGGTTTTGGGTTGCGTTCGGCGACGTAGCCGCCCATTCCGTTACGGCACTGCTCTCTATTCTTTCAAACAAACTGTTTTTTTCGTCTGCAAACGATATCTTTGAAATAGGGTATTGATCGGCGTTGATTCCCGAAATAGAAGAAGTTCCCGCGGCAATGGTTTTAACTTTCGTAGGCAAAATCAAATGCACTTTGCCCATATTGCTCGGCCAGGAAATAGAAGTTTCGCCTTCCATGTAATTCGGCTTTATTCCCGTCCATCTTCCGTTTTCGTCTATTTCAAGCAAACGGTTCGCGTCATACGCGCCGCCGGGCTCAACGACTATGTACTCGTCGCCGGGCACAGCCGCGGCAACCGTTTGATTAACGGGGATTATATTACACAATCCTATAGAAAAACAGACGACCGCAAAAGTCGCCAACAATATCAACAAACCTTTTTTTGTCTTTCTCATACACGTCCCCCCTTTTTTCGGTTTTAACGCTAAAATTCCGCCCGAAAATTATCACAGGTTATCAACAAAAAATCCGATAAATCGCTAAATTTTATCCTTACATATACTTTATTCCCCCCCCCCCCCCGAATTTGTCAAGTAAATCAGCTTTCTTTTTTGAAAAAATCAAAATTTTTTTTGGATTTTTTCCACATACGTATGCTAATTATTAAGAATTTTTTATAAATTTCGGAAGCTTACCCAATTTCAGGAAATTACGCCTTTTTTTGCAAAAAAATCTTTCCGCATAAAAATTTACAACTTATTCATAATAATTTCAACGGCGAAAGTCGCGCATACGTAAGACACGGAACTAAAAACCGCGCGATACGTATGCAAAAACACATATCGTTATTACGCTCGCCGCATGGCGGAGCAAGGAGGAAAAATGAAAAAAGCACTTAGAATAGGCGCGGTCACCATTGCGGCAGCCGCAATATGCACGGTCGGCGCCGTATTCAACTCGGGACACACAAGCGAAGAACTCGCCCTAACGCCCTACGTTCAGGCAGCCGTTCTGAAACAGGGTGCGAGCGGCGGCGAAGTAAAGGAATTACAAAGAAGACTCAAACAATGGGGCTATTACAGCGGCAACGTCGACGGCATTTACAGCAAACAAACCGTTGAAGCTGTAAAGTACTTTCAACGTAAAAACGGTCTGAAAGTAGACGGTATCGCAGGCAGAGCCACATTCGAAGCGTTGGGAATGAACGATTCGGTAAAAGTTTTGGACGGAAACAAAGGCGGAAGCTCTTCCAATTCCAACTACACGAGTTCGGATTTGTATCTTTTAGCTAAATGTATATATGCGGAAGCGCGCGGAGAAAGTTACACGGGACAGGTTGCGGTAGGAGCGGTTATTTTAAACAGAGTGGCAAGCTCCTCTTTCCCCAACACCGTTTCGGGCGTTATTTATCAGAAAGGCGCTTTCACCGCGGTTTCTGACGGACAAATCAATTTAAGTCCGGACAAAACGGCTATGAACGCGGCGCAGGACGCGCTTAACGGCTGGGACCCCACCTACGGTTGTTTGTATTACTACAACCCCGCGGTTGCAACCAGCTCGTGGATTTTCGGAAGAAAAACGGTTACCACTATCGGTAAACACGTATTTGCAATTTAAGGGAGGTTAAAAATGAGTAAAAAAGAAATTTCCAGCGGAACGGAAAAAGCGGAAAATCTCACCCGCAAAAACACCGCTAAAAAAACCGCGGCAAAGCCTGCCGAAACCAAAGGCAAAGCCGTAAAAAACACCCAAACGAAAAGCAAAAAAAGCAAGGCTAAAAAGCCCGCTAAAAAAGTTAACGAAAAGCGCCTTGCAAAACGCCGCGAACGCGAACAGAAGAAAATCGAACTTGCAAAGATAAGAGCGGAAAAGAAACAGAAACGTTTGGAAAAGAAACTTGAAAGTAAACAAAAAAGACTTGACCGAATAGCGGCGATGAAACAGGCTAAAGCAGAGCGCAGAGAAAAGAGCAAAGAGCGCCGCGCAATGCTCAGACACGAAACGAAAGAACACCGTATTCAACGCAGAAAAGAAGAGCGCCAGGCTAAAATCGAAGCAAGAGTCGCAAGACGCGAAGCCGAACTTGCCGAAAGACGCGCACGCAGAGAACACCGTTTGAAGGTTCGCGCGGAAAAGCGCGCCGCTAAAAACGATAAGCGCCACGCGCCCGGATTCGGCGGCTGGCTCGCGGCGGTTATTTCGCTCGGCGTTACTACCCTTGCTCTCGGCACAATGCTTACTTTCGGCTGGATGAACATGAACGGCATGGAAGCGCAGATGTCCGCCTCCCATACCGAATCGCTTTACGAATTAAACGCCATAGTGGATAACCTCGACACCGACCTTTCCAAAATGCGCGTTTCCAATTCCAAACAGGAACAAGTTAAACTTCTTACCGAAATTATTATAGAAAGCGAAACGGCGGAAACCGTTTTGGAACGTTTGCCCATGGATATTCAGCTTACGCAGAACATGACTTCGTTTGTAAACAAAATGGGCGACGCGGCGCAGAGCATGCTTTTTGCGCTTGCCAACGGTAAAACTCTCACCGAAAGCCAGATTGCTTCGCTCGAATATATGTATAAGACCAATATGGAGCTTAAAAACATTATTAACGAGCTTACCGCAACTTCGGGCGACAACGATATGATAGAAGCTATGCGCGGCAAGTCCGACAGTTTAATGTATGTTTCTTTCGGAGAAATTCAGAACACCACTATCGAAACGCCCAAAGAAATAAACGACGGTCCTTTTGCCGAAAACATTAAAAAGGTAAGCGCTAAGAATTTGGAAGGCCTTGACGAAATTTCAGCGCCCCGCGCAGAAGAACTTGCAAAGCAGTATTTCCAAAAATACGGCGTAAATGAAGTATGCTGCACGGGTGAAACCGTTGCCGAACAACTCTCCCTCTACAATGTGGTTATGAAAACCAATGACGGAGAAATGAGCGCGCAACTTTCCAAACAGGGCGGCAAAGTAATAGAATTCAACAGCTATAAAGATTGCAGCGCAAAGAATTTTTCCGTTGAAAGATGCGTTGACATTGCCGAAGATTTCCTTGCTACCCTCGGATTTAAGAACATGAAAGCCGTTTGGACCAGCGAAAACGGTTCCACGTGCAACCTTAACTTTGCCGCTACTCAAGACGGAATAGTTTTGTATTCCGATATGGTTAAAGTTAAAGTTTGCGAAGAAAGAGGCATTGTAACAGGTATGGAAGCTTTGAGCTATGCTCTCAACCATACCGAAAGAAAACTTCCTCAAACCGATATCACCAAAAACGAAGCCAAGGCAAAACTTAATGCGGAACTTTCCGTTGAAACCTCCCGCCTTTGCCTTATGCCCATAGACGGCGGCGAAGTTCTTGCTTACGAGTTCTACGGTTCCTTCGACGGCAGCGACTACTACGTTTATATCGACGCCCGCACCGGCGAAGAAATAGAAGTATTCAAAGTAATAGGCACAGCTCAGGGCAGAGCACTGCTTTAAAAAGAAAATCCTCCCCGTTTTCAAGCTGGGAGGATTTATGACGGTTAGGTTAAAAAAATATCACAAAAACGTAACGAAAATAAACGTTTAATTCCCGTGACGAAGGGTATATTATAACTGAACTTCAAAAGAGGTTTAAAAAAGATAAGGAGTTATTGATTATGAAACGTTATTTACCCCAACATTATGAAAACGACAGCTTTTTCGACGCGCTCGACAGCTTGTTCAAGCCCGTATTCTTCGACGAAACGAAAGAAATGCGCACCGATATTAAGGAAACGGACGAGGGCTATCAGCTCGATATTGAGATGCCCGGCTTTAAGAAAAGCGAGCTAGGCGTATCGCTTGAAAACGGTTATCTTACCGTAAGCGGCACCAAACACGTTGAAGAAAAGCAGGATAAAAAAGAAAAGTATTTAAGAAAGGAACGCAGCGAGTCCTTCCAAAGAAGCTATTATGTAGGCGACGAAGTTTCGGAAAAAGACGTCAAAGCCAAATATGAAGACGGCGTTCTGTATTTGACGGTACCCAAATCCAAGCCCAAGCAGATACAATCCCATTCCATCAATATAGAATAATTTTGTGTTTTAAAAATGCGGGGCGCAGGAATTTTATTCCTGCGCCCCTTCCTTTAAAATTTAATCCAAACGGAAAAATCCTCGGTTTCAACCTCCAACAAACGTAAGTCCTTAAATTGTTTTCGCGTCTCCTTTATTTTACGGTGCAAAAGCTTTTTCCCCTCCTTAGTAAGGCTAAGCTCCGCTCCCGCCTCTTTTGCCTGACGCACGGCGGCGCGGTAAATTATTTTTACAGTCGCGCTCAAGGGCAGCCATAGGCGCAGCCTTATAAAGCCCGCGCGTACTCCCGCCGTCATTCTACCCAGCCTTCCACTATATCGCCCTCGGCGGACTGTATGTCGATAATCTTTCCTACCGTGCCCAATTTAACCAAGGAAATCAGTTGGCGGAAATCTATTTTACTCAAAAGGTCGTTGGCTTCCCCGCTTACCCCCTTTATGGTTCCGCTCTTTAAAAAAACTTCCGCAATCAAGAGAGGCAAATTAATATTCACCTTGTCGCCCTGCGCGCTTATCACTTTAAGGCGGAACAACATTTTGCTTATATCTATAAGCCCAGGCTCCACCGCCTGCACCTCCGCCCTACCGACCCCCAACAGCTCGTCGCAGGAAATTCCGAAAAACGAAGCGAGCATGGGCAACAAGCCTATGTCGGGAGCAGTTAAATCGTTCTCCCATTTGGAAACCGCTTGCGCGCTAACCGAGCACTTTTCCGCAAGCTGTTCCTGCGTGAGCTTTTGTTTTTTACGGTAACAGGCAATTCTCTGCCCCAAGGTATTCATAATAAATTTTCCTCCGAAGTTATTTTATTTACAAATTAATTATATCTCTTTCCCCTCAAAAAATCCAGCTACGAAAAGTTGAATCGAACGTAAAAAAGAAAACCGTGAGTTGAGATATTATCAACTCACGGTTGTTTTACTTATTTTTATAATATAGCTCAAAATTAAACCTCTTCCGCCGTTGCACGGATTCAAGGCAACCTATGTCATGCGTTTATATCCAGTTACTGTTTATCGATAATATCCAATATTTCCGCAATCCTGTCCAAATCGTCGCGGGAATAATAATCTATGTATATACGTCCCTTTTTATCCGTTCCTATCAAACTTACTTTTGTACGGAAGGTAAAGCGCATGCGCTCTACAAGCTGTTTAAGTTCAATGGAAGCAAGCGCACGCTTTTTCTTTTTGCGCTCTTCAAGCACTTCGGGGGGGATATTGTATGCGCGCACCTTTTTTTCAAGCTCGCGCACCGAATACTGCCCCTTCACCGCGTCGCGCGCAAAATCCATTTGCGCGTCCGAGGGCAACGGAACAAGAGTTCTTGCGTGACCTGCGGAAAGCTTGCCTTCTGCAACCATAATCATAACGTCGGGCGTAAGGTTCAGAAGTCTGAGCGTATTTGCTACGGCGGGGCGCGATTTGCCTATTCTCTCCGCCAACTCGTCCTGCGTGAGCTTATATTCCTGCATAAGCTGTTTCATTGCGGTGGCGGCTTCTATGGGGTTTAAATCCTCCCTCTGGAGGTTTTCTATCAAAGAAATTTCCTTGATTTCTCTTTCGGAATATTTTCTGATAACTACGGGTATGGAATCTCTTCCGGCAAGCTTACACGCGCGGAAACGGCGTTCGCCCGCAATAATCATGTAAGTACCGTCACCGTTGTCGTTAACGACTATCGGCATGATCACCCCGTGTTTCTGAATGGAATCGGAAAGCTCTTTCAACGCTTGTTCGTCAAAATTCTTTCTCGGCTGATTGGGATTTGCTAATATTTTATTTAATGGCATATCCTCGGCGTTCTTTCGTTCCTCTTCGGTGTAGCTGAACGCGTTGCGATGTTCGAAAACGTGCTCGTAAGCTGCTTCGGTATCTTCGAAAAGAGCGTCAAGCCCTTTCCCTAATCCTATCTTCCTCTCTGCCATAATTTACCTCTCTAATTTTTCGTTCAGTTCTGCTTGGATAAAAATTCTTCGGTTAACGCCCTGTAAGCCCTAGCCCCTACGCATTTGGGATCGTGAATCAATATCGGCACGCCGTGGCTCGGCGCTTCCGACAATCGAACATTGCGCGGTATAATAATTTCGTACAATTTACTTTTAAAGAATTTTTTTATTTCGGCGGTAATTTGTTTGGCTATCAAAGCCCTTCCGTCGTACATGGTTATAACAACTCCCTCTATTTTAAGAGCGGGGTTAAGATGCTGTTTTACCATGGCGATAGTATTCATTAGTTGGCTTACTCCCTCCAAGGCGTAATATTCGGCTTGAAGGGGTATTATAACCGAATCGGAAGCAACCCAGGCGTTTACCGTTAAAAGTCCCAAAGACGGCGGGCAATCGATAAATATGTAATCGTAATCGTTTCGTACTTTTTCCAACGCCTCTTTTAATATTCGCTCGCGGTCCCGTTTATAAACAAGGTCCACTTCCGCCCCCGTCAAATCAACGTTGGCGGGAAGCACGTCCAGAAGTTTAACCTGAGTAGGCAAGACGTTGGCGGCAACTTTTTCTTCCTCTATCAGCACGTTATAAACGGACTTTTTAAGCGCGCTTTTGGAAAACCCCAACCCGGTGGTAGCGTTGCCCTGTGAATCTATGTCCACTAGCAACACTTTTTTCCCGAGTTCGGCACAGTAAGCCGCCATATTTATGGCTGTGGTAGTTTTTCCTACGCCGCCTTTCTTATTGGTAAAAGATATAATTTTTCCCATATTCATCCTTTAGTTTCACGGGAAACATTAAGCTTCAAACTTCTTGAATCTGCTTGCCGCCGACTGCTTCTCGCTCTCTTCGTCCATATATTTGATAACTTCGGAATACGATTTACCTTCCATAAGCATTTCCACCTCTTCGGTGTAAATTGTTTCGCGTTCCATAAGAACCCTTGCCATATTGTCTAAAATGCTTCTGTTTTCGGTTAAAAGTTTTCTTGCGCGTTCGTGCTGTTCGTTTATGATTCCGCGCATTTCGTTATCTATCATTTTTGCGGTTTCTTCGGAATATGCGTTCTGTGTAGCCATATCTCTGCCTATAAACATAGGTTGCGAATCATCGTTATAACATATCAATCCCAAATTATCGCTCATACCGTATTCCATAACCATTTCGCGAGCGGTCTGAGTAGCCGCTTTTATATCGGCTGAAGCTCCCGAAGAGATATCTTTAATAACAAGCTCTTCAGCTACTCTTCCGCCCAACGTCATACAAATGTTGTCAAGCATCTGGGTTTTGGAAAGGAACATTTTATCGTTTTCGGGGCGCATCATAGTATAACCGCCGGCGCTTCCGCGGGGGATTATAGTCACTTCATGAACCGGCTCGCACTGAGGGCAAAGCTTTGCCAAAATGCAGTGACCCGATTCATGGAACGCCGTAAGACGTTTATCCGATTCGGTTACCACCCTGCTCTTCTTCGCGGGCCCCATCGTTACCTTATCGAAGCTTTCGAAAAGTTCCTCGTTAGTGATCATGTTTTTATCGGCTCTGGCGGCAAGAATAGCAGCTTCGTTCAAGAGGTTCGCAAGGTCGGCTCCCGAAAAACCCGCCGTAAGACGGGCTACCGCCTTGAAATTTACGTCGGGGGCAAGCGGCTTATTGCGCGCGTGCACCTTTAATATCTGTTCTCTGCCCTTAACGTCGGGAAGGTTAACGTAAACCTGTCTGTCAAATCTGCCCGGTCTCATTAACGCGGGGTCAAGAATATCGGCACGGTTGGTGGCCGCCATAACTATTACACCCTCGTTGGACTCAAAACCGTCCATCTGAACAAGAATCTGATTCAAGGTTTGCTCGCGTTCGTCGTTTCCGCCGCCCAAACCAGCGCCGCGGTGACGTCCTACGGCGTCGATTTCGTCTATAAATATAATGCAGGGCTGATTGCGTTTTGCCATTTCAAATAAATCACGTACACGCGAAGCCCCCACACCCACGTACATTTCAACGAAATCCGAACCCGAAACGGAAAAGAACGGAACGCCGGCTTCACCAGCAACGGCTTTTGCAAACAACGTTTTACCCGTACCGGGACGACCTACCAAAAGTACGCCTTTGGGAATACGCGCCCCCAAATCAGAGAATTTTTTAGGCTGGCGCAAGAACTCTACTATTTCGGCAAGTTCAACTTTTTCTTCCTCCGCGCCCGCAACGTCGGCAAAGCGCACCTTAATATTGGTAGAAACCCTGGCCTTTGTCTTGGCAAAGCTCATTACTTTGCCCGCGCCGCCCATTGTGGAGCGGATTATTAAGAAGAATCCCACGCAGACCGCCACAAGCATTAATACCGAAAACGCTGTCGAAACCCAACTGTTGGCGTTGGGATTTGCAAAACTTGCGTCTACGCCGTAACTTCTCCAACTCTCAGTAATGCTGTCTTTATTGCTTTCGCCGTAGGAAGAAGGTCCGTACGCATGGTAAGAAGGCCTAGTTCCCGCCGTTTTTTGAGTATAACCTGTAAATTCATAAGGCGCAACACTTACTTTCCATATTACTATAATAGGCTTACCTTCCGCATCAACCACCTTTCCGTCTTTATCTAAAACATAGCCTGCTTTTTGCAATACTTCGGGCATTGTTTCGTCTTTTAAAGTACCGTCCTCTTTAACATACCGGGCGTTCTCCACATAACTGCAAAACTGCGTATAATCAATTTCCGTTACGCCTACGCGCAAAGAAGATGTAACCCAAATAACCACAGTCGCAGCAATCAAAACAAATACGATTGCGCCCATTATAATTTTGCCTTTTTTGCTCAAAATATCACTCCTTTTATATAATACGCACGGTTAAAAAATCCGCGCAATTTCGGTTCAAATTTTCCGATTGTACTTATTTTATCATATAGCCGCTTACTTTTCAAGCATTTGACTTAAAAAAACCGCTAAACATATAAATTTTATTTAATTTTCACTTAATTTAACACTGCTTTTAGACTTTATTTTTAATAAAAATTTAGTAAAATTTATAAAAATCTATATTGCGCCTATTGATTTTTCTTATAAAAAATGTTTAACGTGGAACATTCAACCAAATTTTTTTATTAGTTTCGTGTTTCACGTGAAACGTACAGCGCGACAAAACACCGCAATGTGGACAAAGTGTATCAATATTGGTTAATTTTTCCTTTTAAAGCATAAAAAACCTTATACTTTATGTGGACAAATTATCGCAATATTCATATAAAAATTCGCCTTTTGCCTTCATTTTATTATTTTGTGTACTTTTTGTGGAAAAATGCGCCCCATTTATACTATCGGCGCACTTTTTACTGTTGTTTATGAATTGTTTAAATATTGATAAAAAGTTGATAAAATTTTTGATTTCGGTTCAAAAAACGAATTTTAACCAAAAAATATTTTCCGTATTATATTTAAATTATGTGGCAATAACTTTTCAGAGGTTTTATTTATGGACTATTCATTTAATTTATATAATGCAATGGCGCCCGGCGGCATATGTCTTTCGCTTAAAAAAATATTGGCGCTCAATCCCTATCCGCCCGTAGTGCTTTGTATCGGAAGCGATTTATCGGTAGGCGACAGCCTCGGACCTGTGGCGGGCACAAAACTCAAAGAAAAATTAGCCGGATTGAATTGTTATGTTTTCGGCACGCCCGCGCGTCCTATAACCGCCCATGAAGTTAGATACATGAACGAATTCTTAAAAGCCACGCATCCAGACAGTCCCGTAATAGCAATCGACGCCGCCGTCGGGCTTGCGGGAGACATCGGATTAATCAAGGTCGCAAAAAAAGCTATAAAACCGGGAAGCGGAGCCAACAAAAAATTAAATAAAGTCGGCGATGTTTCTATTATGGGTATTGTTGCCGAACGATCGGTTTTCAATTATTCATTGTTTTCGGCAACCCGTCTGAATATTATATACAAAATGGCGGAAATTATTGCCGAAGGCGTTTCGTCTTTTATTTTGGAAAGTATACAAAACAATAAATTTTGTTTACAAGCAAATGAGATAAGCGTATAAAAAACGAAGCTTGAATAAGCTTCGTTTTTTTAAAGTTCTATTATTTTTTTATTTTTCTTTCTCGCATAATTTACGGTATAGAAAGTACCGCCGTATTTTTTTCTTAAATAACACACCAATACGTCGCTGTTATCAACTAAAAATCTGTCGCGCGTCTGCATGCATCCGCTGAAATATTCGTCGGAAAAAATAACCGCGTCGTCGCAATTTTCAAGAATTTTTTTATAGCGCTCCGCGTCGCTCTCGCTGAAATTTTCCGGTTGATTTTTATACGGAATACAGGCGCAAAGGGAGACTTTAAACTCTTTTTTAAAATTTATAACGCTTTCCGCGGCAATCAAATCAAAACCTTTTGCCATACCGCTGTAAAATTTGTTTACGCCCGACTTTATTAAATTCAATACTACTCTGTCAAGCAAATTAACGTCAAACCTGCCCGAAAGAATTCTGTGACCCGTAAAGGCGCAACTTTTTTCCATATACTTTACCCGTGCGCCGCCCCTTTTAAAGCGGTTTTTTTCTTTCCAAACCTCTGCCGCGCGGATATTTGTCCGCAGTATTTTTTATTTTCCTAATAACTACCGCCATACGCTTTGCGCCGTCCTCCGGCAAAGTATAGTCGTAAATTTTTTCTATTGCGCCGCCCAAAATTTTAACGGCGTTTTTACTTTCTTCTATCTCTTCTTCTACTGAAGATTTATAAGCGATAAAAATCCCCCCTACTTTTACAAAAGGCAAACAGTACTCGCACAAAGTATTAAGTTTGGCTACCGCTCTCGCGGTCGCAACGTCGAATTTTTCTCTTAACAAAACTTTTTTTGCAAGCTCTTCAGCTCTGCCGTTTTCCACTTTTACACATTTTAAACCGAGAGTTTCAACCGCCGTTCTTAAAAAGTTACACTTTTTTCCTACGCTTTCAACCAAAGTAAACTTTAAATCTTCTCTGACTATTTTCAACGGAATAGAAGGAAAACCGGCGCCCGATCCTATTTCTATAACTTCCGCACCGAAAGGAAACAGTTTTTCGGGTGCGATACTGTCGTAAAAATGCTTATTTTTTATGCTTTTTTCGTCCGAAATAGCCGTTAAATTGTATTTTTTATTGTATTCTAATAAAATATCTTTAAAAATTTCTAATTTTTCTTTTTTTACGGAAATCAAATTTTCCGTTGCATTATTTTCCATAAATTTATTATATCAACATTTCCAATATTTTTCAACGGTTATTTATCAACAATCAACATTAATTTGTTTATAACGCGTATTCATTGCAAATTTTATTTTTGTTTAAACATAGATTTTATTTTTATCTTATTTTTTTTCCCCATTTCCACAATTTATAAATATTCCTATTAACATTAAATTTCATCTTTTTCCACATATAAATAACCGTTATTTTATTGCTTTTTGCCCGATTTTTTGTTATTATATAAAAGGTTTATATGTACTTTGAAAAAGTTGTGTACATTTCCACACCTATGGCCCTCATTT
>CATKAP010000199.1 GCA_949746255.1 uncultured bacterium | reverse complement strand
ATATCTTTTATTTATTAAATTTTTGGTTTTTAATTCAAAAAATAAAACGGTACGTCGTTGAAACATCTGTCAATAGTTGGCAGTTTGCTAAATAATTTTTAATTTATAATTACATATATGCAAAAGCTCAAACAAAATGAAAATACGTTTTTTAAATTACTGGATACAAACGACTCGACGGCTTTTATTGCTTTGGAAAAATTAAAAGAAAGATTTTCCGACGAAGATTTATTGTACGGAACTACAAAAGCATGTATTATTAATGCGATATATATTAATCGCTACGACGACCGCACATTATGGCAGATAGCTCTTGCATTTCATATTTCAGACCGTACGCTTTACAGATATCGTCATTGTTTTATAGAATGGTTAGATTTTTATTATGAAAAATATTCTAATCAATCTTTTCCTGCCGCATAAATTTTTATATAATATTTAATAGTTTGAGGCGGTTTAACCTTCCACCGCCTTTTTTTCATTCTCCTGCATCTTTTAAAAAGTCATACTAAACTTATTTTCTAAAAAAAGTATAAACAAAACATTTTTTCTGTTTATTTTAAAAATTTTTTAACAAATATGCCTAATTTCCAATATATGGGAATATTGCCAAATTTTGTAATAGTAGAATTGTCATATCAATACAAAGGAGAACAATTCTATGGAATTATCGGAAGCGCTTATAATCAGAACAAAACAACTAATGAAAGAAAAGAAATTAAGCAAATACAGTCTCGCCATGAAAAGCGGCATTCCCAAATCTACCGTTTATAACATGTTGGCACAAAAAAATAAGACTTTTAAGCTCGATAAAACTTTGAATATTTGCCGAGGTTTGGATACGACTTTGGCAAAATTCTTTTCTTCGGATTTATTTTTGTTTGAAAATTTAGACGATAATTAAATACTTGCAAAGTATATTTGGCATTCACTATATCGTTTGTTCATCATTTTGAAGGTTGGGCAGTCTAAAAAATAAAAAACCCTATATATCGTATATCTTTTACCAGTAATATACAACATATGGGGCTTTTGGAGGCGCCACCCAGATTTGAACTGGGGAATCAGGGTTTTGAAGACGTTTGACTTACCGCTTGGCTATGACGCGT
>CATKAP010000198.1 GCA_949746255.1 uncultured bacterium | reverse complement strand
TAAGTGAATAGCCGCCTTCTATTGGATTAAATACCGAATTACTCTTTGCGTAGCGGTCTGCAATTTGTACTATTTTTTCGTCATCATTATATTGCTGTTTAGCAAATTCATTACCGCAACCCGTAAAACTGATAGTAAGACAAAAAATCAATCCAAAAAAAATACTTGTAAATGCTCTTTTCATAGAAATCAATTCTCCGTTAAATTATTGTTTAGAATAATTATATTATAAAATTGAATATAAAACAACTTTTAAATATAGGAGAATAAAAGAAATACCCACATATCTCACTTTGCTATAAGCAACCTGGTTGTTTCACAAAAGGAATAAATGAAAGGGCGTAGCTTAATGCTACGCCTAATTTTTGCATTTATTGCGCTTGATTATGTTAACTGTCCGCGCTGTTTTATTATTAAATATCTCTCAGTAAATCGTTCATATTATACAGTCCCGCGGGTTTGCCGACAAGCCATTTTGCGGCTTTGATTGCTCCGGTTGCAAATACCTTGCGCGAAGCCGCAGCATGAGAAATGGTTATAATTTCGTCGTCGCCTGCAAATAAAATTTCATGCTCGCCTGTTATCGTGCCTCCGCGCACGGAGTGAAATCCTATTTCCTTTCCTCTTTTGCCAGTGATTCCTTTTCTGCCGTATAAATATTCCTTGCCCCCGTCATATGCGGCGTTTACCGCGTCCGCAAGCATTATTGCCGTGCCGGAAGGCGCGTCTTTTTTATTGTTGTGATGTTTTTCTATTATTTCGATGTCGAAATCGTTTCCCAGAATTTCCGCCGCCATTCGCGCAAGTTTTGCGATAAGGTTTATTCCCATAGAAAAATTTGCCGTTTTGAATACGGCTGTCTTCTTCGCGGCCCGTTCTATAAGCTGCAAATCGTCATACGTGTAGCCCGTTGTCGCAAGAACTACCGGACAACGCTGTTTAACCACCCAATTAAGTTCATCTTTCAATACGGAGGGGGAGGAGAAATCTATAATAACGTCCGTTTTTTCTTTGACCTCGTCAAACGAGGCATATACGGGGACGTTCACATTATCGGACGTTTTTAAATCCACTCCGCAAACGATATCTGTTTTATCGTCGTTTTTCAGAATACCGGCAATTTCGCCGCCCATTTTTCCGCCTATTCCGCAAATAAGTATATTAATCATACAAGCCCCGCGTTCGCCATGGCGCGGCGCAATATATTCTTGTTGTTTTCTTCGAGTTCTGTTAAGGGCGGTCTCGGAACTCCCGCGCTGTAACCAAGTATATTGCAGGCGGCTTTTACGGGAATGGGATTGACTTCCGTAAAACAGGCTTCTTCCAAAGGTAAAAGAAGGTCCTGAACGGCGTTCGCTTCTTCGAGGCTATTCTGTTTTACCAAAGTGTACAGTTTTTTCAAAAGTTCGGGAGCTATGTTCGAAGTTACGGAAATCAGCCCCGCGCCCCCTATGGCAAGTATGGGCAGGTTTAAAAAATCATCGCCGGAATATAAATCCGTTTTGCCCCGGATGCGGCGCATTGTTTCGCATACCTGAGCCATATTCCCGCTCGCTTCTTTAATGCCCGCTATATTGGGTATGTCGGCGAGCTTTTCGGCGGTTTCGGGCAAAATGTTTACGGCGGTCCGCGGAGGAACATTGTACGCAATTACGGGTATTGTTACCGCTTCGCAGATTTCACGGTAATATTGTAAAATTCCGTTTTGCGTGCATCTGTTGTAATACGGCGTTACCGCAATAATTCCGTCTACGCCTATATGCTGTGCGTGAACCGATTGAGCCACGGCTTTTTTAGTGTCGTTACATCCTGTTCCTGCAATAATTTTAAGGCGTCCGTCGGCAATCTTTACGGCAAATTTCAAAAGTGCGGTTTTTTCATCGCTCGTCATGGTGGAAGGCTCGCCGGTGGTTCCCAAAACCACAACGGCGTCCGCTCCGCCTTTTATCTGTCGTTCGAGCATTTTTTCGAATTCAGCGAAGTTAACGCCTTCGTCGTTGAAAGGCGTTATTATAGCCGTCGCTATTCCGTTGAAAAATCCTGTCATCAAGTCTCCTTTCGTCGGTCAAAATTTTACCGCTTATATATTTTAAGCGATTTCGCCGCGAAAGGTTAAAAACAGGTTTAGTCGAAATAACCCTTGGCGGCGAGAAGTTCGGCAAGTAGTACGGCGCCGCCCGCCGCTCCGCGTAAAGTGTTGTGCGAAAGTCCTATGAATTTGTAGTCGTAAATTTTATCTTCTCTTAATCTTCCCGCGCTTACGGTCATACCGTTTCCCAGGTTTCTGTCCGTTTTTGCTTGCGGGCGGTTATCTTCTTCGAAATATTGTATAAACTTTTCCGGAGCGGAAGGAAGTTTTAGTTTTTGCGGTTCGCCGGAAAATTCCGCCCAGCATTTTTTTATTTCTGCTGCCGAGGGCTTGGTGTTGAATTTTACGAAACATGCGGCGGTGTGACCGTCGGAAACGGGAACTCTCAGACATTGCGCAGTTATAGAAGGGGTTTCGGCCGGAATTATTTGACCGTTGACTATTTTTCCCCAGATTTTTAAAGGTTCTTTTTCACTTTTCTCTTCTTCGCCGCCGATAAACGGAAGTATGTTGTCGATAATTTCGGGCATTGTTTCAAAAGTTTTACCCGCGCCCGATATCGCCTGATAAGTGCATACTGCTACGTTTAGTATTCCGAACTTTTTAAGAGGGTGTAATAACGGTACGTAAGATTGAAGCGAACAATTGCTTTTAACGGCGATGAACCCGCGCTTTGTGCCTAAACGGGTACGCTGTGAGTTGATAATATTAAGGTGTTCGGGATTTATTTCCGGTATAATCATAGGCACGTCGCCGGTGAAACGATGCGCCGAATTGTTGGAAACTACGGGACATTCGAGTTTGGCGTAATCATATTCCAAGGCTTTAATATCCTCTTTTTTAATGTTTACGGCGCAAAAACAGAAATCAACGTTTTTTACTATTTCTTTTGCGTTGGCTTTGGCGTCGTAAACTGTCATTTCGGCAAATTTTCCGGGCATTTCTTCCTGTAAATGCCACTTTTTAACGGCGTCTTTGTATTTTTTACCTGCGGAAGCAGGCGACGCTGCAAGCATTGTAACGTTAAACCAAGGGTGGTCTTTAAGTAAACATAAAAATCTTTGACCTACCATTCCGGTTGCGCCTATAATTCCGACTCTATAATTATTCATGTTTTAAACCTTCTGCTGTAAATCGTTTTATTTATCAATAATAATAACATAAGCCTGTAAAAATGTAAAGAAAATAACGGCTCGGCGTTTTGTTTTAATTGCGTTTTCGACTCAAAAGTAATTGACAACGCTTTTTTATTATAGTAAAATTATTTGGTACAAATATAATATGCGCGTAAACCGCGCGGAAAAACATATATTAAAGCGCGCTTTGAAAGGGCGCAGAATGTGAGCGTAAGTTATGAAGTCTTTAAAATTGAAAATGAGTTTAATCGTTGCGTTGGCGGTGGCGTTTATCGCCGCGCTTTGCGTGTCGTTCGGTTTGTTTGCCGCCAATGCTGATAGGTCTGTTACGATAAGCGGTTCAAGCGTGTTTTATACGGCGGGCGGCGCTGAAATTTGGGCGCATAAGGAAACCGAAACCGACGATTCCGAATATTTTTCCATGTTCGTGCTTAAAGACGACGGCGACGCCGTTAATTACAGAAAGAACCTTGCATACAATTGGTTCGTTGCCGATATAACCGACGTCGGCGAAGATCCCGCTGTATTCGGCGAAAAGAAAAACGGTCGTTTTAATATGGAAATCGGCTTTGAAAATCTTAACTTCAAAAAAGTTATAATTACTTTCGAAGGACAGCAGTTTTCCCAAACAAAAGACGGTAAATCGGTAAATTACGTTGTGTTTGCTCCCGCAGAATCGGAAAACGACGTAAAGGTTATGATAACCGACGACAAAGAAGCCGAGTTTCCCTCAAACGCAGGAACGGTTAAAAAGGACCATATAAAAATAGAGTTTACTGACAGAGTAAACGACGAATATAAAGTTTCGGTATTCAATACCGGAGGAACGCCTGTGACCGGCGAGTTCAAAAACGTTGGAGGAAATTACGCAAAATATTCTTCTTCGTCCACGACTCCCGTAACGCCTTTATCGTTTAAAGCCGAATTCGACAAAAACGATGCCGATGTTGCTGAAGGTACGGCTCATGTTATAATGTATAAGCTTAACGGACAGGCTTTCAGATTGGGAACTTTCAGAAAAACTTCCGACGCTACGGCTGAGAACTTTAAGGATTTTTACGTTAAAGACGGCAACGACTACGTAAAAGTAGCTTCCGACGCTTCGTTTGACAGCGATACCGAATATTTCAATTATGTGGCCGGAGTATCGCAAAGCGGTACTCACTATACGGGCGGAACTGTAAACGATACCACGCCCCCTGTGCTTTGCCTCGATAACGGTGTTTCTTATATAGAAGAAGGAAAAGAAATAAGTTTCAAATATACCGTAATCGATGTTTTGGCATCGTCGCCCAGCGTTACGACTTCTTATTTTATGCTTACCGATAAGCAAGCCGAAAACGAGTTTAATTCCGAGGATTACAAAAATAAGAGTCTTTTCCGCGAAGTGGAGGACAGCGACGACCAATTTATGCTTCCTCACGTAGAACATTATATTCCCACGGCTAACGACGTTGAAAACAAAGCTTTCGGGCAAGATTTTACCGCAACCGCAGTTGTGAAAGTAATGTTAAAGCTTACCGATACAACTTCGACCGGCGGACTTTCCACTTATGCTTTAATGGATTGGTATGTGGAGGATAAATATCTTATAGATATAAACAACAGCAGTTATATTGCGGTTGCAAAGGACGAACGCGGAGCTTCTTTCGCTTATAACGACGACGAAACAAAGACGAGCGACGTAGCATCTGAAGCGTGGACAAATAAACTTAACGAATATCAGAATAAAGTAACCGAGGCAGCGGCGGAACTTAAAGCCGGAAGCAAGAACTATTTTTACCTTCCTTCCGTCGAAAGCCTTTTGAACGATAATGCAACCGCTTATACGGATATGTCTTTCGGTATATACTATAAGACGGATTCGAGTTCCAGTGACGGCGGACAGTCCGTAACAGGCAAAGCTTCAAACGCGCTTTCCATAAATCTTACTTCCGCAGGAAAATACATTTTTACCGTTTACGCAACCGACGGCTCCGGCAATAAAATGTATTATTATAAAGACAACGAATTGGTTGAGTTCGAAACAAGCGAAATCTGGACGATGTACAACGATAAAGACGACGAAGGACTTAAAGATTATCTCCCTTGGTTCGAATTCGAAGTAAAAGCGTCTGAAATAAGTATTGAAGACCCAGGCGAACGCGATACCGCTTACGTAGGAACGGAATATACGGGTATTTCTTTCGATATCAACGGCGTAAACTATAAGGCCGAATACGAACTTTACCTTTTTAACAACGACTTATATTACGAAAGCAACAATAATACCGCTCTTACTTACGACGAGTTCATGGCTCAAAAAGAACAGCTTCTGAAAGAGCACAGAGAGTGGTTTACGCACATTCCCGCAAAGAATGATTCTGTTATGGTAGACGGAAGCGAAGAAGAGGAAGAATTCGGCAAATATGCTTGGGATAATTCTTCTTTGAGATTTACTCCGCAGGACGATAACGCGTTCTACCTTGTTAAATGCACCGTTACAAGCAACGATAACGGCAAACAGCAAGACGTTGCTTATATGGGTATAAGCGCTTCTCCCAAAGTGCGCGAACTTGTGGGTGAAGATACCTGGTTGCAGGATAATATGACTTCGGTTATACTTCTTTGCATTGCCGGAGCTTCGCTTATAGGCATAATACTTCTTTTGGTTATTAAACCTAAAGAAAAGGTGGACGTTGAAGAAGTTTACGAAACCGGTAAAAGAAAATAATCAATTAACTTAAACCCGCGGTTTTTAAAACCGCGGGTTTTTTTATTTTTATTTAATAAAATAGTTGACATATTTTTGTTTGCATAGTATTATATTATTATCATATGAATAAACGTTCATAAGTTAATAATCAGAGGTATTACTAATGGAAAATATAACAAACGAAGAGGCGTTGCACGAAGCAAGGATAAAAACAGCGCTTGCAAATATGCCTGACGAAGAGAAAATTGCGGAGATAGGAGCGAGATTCAAAACTTTAAGCGAGCCTTCCCGTCTTAAAATTCTTTTGGTGCTTGCGGGCGGCGAATTGTGCGTGGACCATATTTGCGAAGCGGTGGGTGCTAATCAGAGCGCGGTTTCACATCAGCTTAAAACTCTTAAAGATAACAAAATAGTAAAAAGCCGCCGCGACGGAAAAAAAGTATTGTATTCCGTTGCTGACGGACACATACTTATAATGCTGGAAGTGGCAAGGGAGCATTTGAATTGTCATGAATAACATGTTTAAAATAAGCGGGCTGGATTGCGCAAACTGTGCGCGTGAGCTTGAAGAAGAAATAAAAAAACTCAAAGGTGTACAATCGGCTTCCGTAGATTTTATGGCGCAGAAAGTAATTGTGGACTGCGACGCGGAAACTCTTGTAAGTGTCAAAGATATCTGTAATAATTTCGAGGAGGTCAAAGTTGTGGAGTCTGGTGCGGACGGCGGCGAAAAAATTAAAATTTGCGGCCTTTGCTGTGCAAACTGCGCTAGGGAATTGGAAGAGGAGCTTAACAATTTGCAAGGCGTTGAGGCTTCCGTAGATTTTGTTAATTTGAATATTACGTTAAACACGGATAATGCGGAATCGCGCGATAAGGCTATTTATGCGATAACTCATTTCGAGGACGTGAAGATAGTTGAGGAAAAACCTTATTCGAGAAAGCGCGTTATTAAGGAGCATTTAAAAGATATAGTTTTGATAGCTGTGTCGCTTGCGTTTTTTATTCCTGCGTTCGTGTTGGATTTGACGGGACTTTTTAAAACGAATTTTGCCGCGCAGATAATATGTTACGTGTTTTTTTCCGTTGCTTATATAGCCGTGGGTTACAAGGTTTTATTGAATACGGCAAAGAATATTTTGAAAGGAAAAATTTTCGATGAAAATTTTTTAATGACAATCGCGTCTGTGGGCGCTATATTGCTCGGTATATTTGCGGAAGACGGTTTTGCCGAAGGCGTCGCCGTAATGCTTTTGTATCAGATCGGCGAAGTGTTGCAGGGAATAGCGGTAGGCGCTTCGCGTAATTCAATTTCATCTTTAATGGAGTTGAAAAGCGAAAGCGCAAATCTTTCGGTAAACGGAGAAATACGGGTAGTTCGTCCCGAAGATTTAAGAATCGGAAATAAAATATTAATTAAAAACGGCGAAAAGGTGCCCGTAGATTGTAAAATAGTCAAAGGTGAAACTTTTCTTGATATGAAAAGTTTAAACGGCGAGTCTTTGTTGAGGGAAGTTAAGGAAGGCGATGAACTTTTATCGGGCAGCATTAACGTTTCTAAGGTGATAGAAGCCGAAGTTATACGAGAGTACAGTGATTCGGCTATAGCTAAAATTTTGGAGCTTGTGGAAAATTCCACGGCGAAAAAAGCAAAATCTGAGAAGTTTATTACAAAGTTCGCTAAATATTATACTCCCGTGGTATGTATAGTCGCGGCAATAGTAGCGGGATTGATTCCAACTATAATATGTGCCGTTCAAAATTCTTTTGTATGGGAAACTTACCGTGAATGGTTATATACAGCTCTCAATTTTCTTGTAATTTCTTGCCCTTGCGCGCTTGTAATTTCCGTGCCGCTTTCTTATTTCGGCGGCATAGGCAGGGCGGCTAAGTTCGGAATATTGGTTAAAGGTTCTACGTGCTTAGACGAATTCGCGCTTGCTAAGGTTGCTGCTTTCGATAAAACGGGAACGCTTACTGAAGGAAAATTCGGAATAACCGAATATACGAATGAAAAAACGCTTGCGCTTGCCGCCGCGGCGGAAAAGTTTTCTTCGCATCCCATAGCCGAGGCTTTTAAAAACGTTAATACCGATTACGAAGTTTCGGAGGCGGAAGAAATTTCGGGCAAGGGCGTTAAGTGTATGCTGGGTGAAAAAATTTTGTTGTGCGGCAGCGGCAGGCTTCTTGCCGAAAACGGTGTAAAATTTGAAAGCGTGAAAAAAGTTTCCACCTTGGTATACGTGGCTTTGGACGGCGAATATATCGGTTTTATCGCCGTTGACGACATTATTAAAAAAGACGCCGCCGAAGCGTTGAAGCGTTTAAAAAATACGGGTATAGAGCGTACCGTAATGCTTACGGGAGACTTGAAAGAGCGTGCGGAAACTGTTGCTTCGGCGTGCGGGTTGGACGGATTCGAAGCTGAACTTCTGCCTGATATGAAGCTTGAAAAAGCCGAAGAATTAAAAAAGTACGGCAAACTTTTATATGCGGGCGACGGTATAAACGACGCTCCCGTAATGACTGCGGCGGACTGTGCCGTATCTATGGGTAAGGTGGGCTCGGACGCGGCTATAGAAGCGAGCGACGTGGTTTTAGTGACGGACGATTTATCGTTGTTGCCGCTCGGCAGAAAAATTGCGAAGAAAACGCGCGGCATTGTAAAACAAAACATAGTAATTTCATTGGTTGTAAAAGTTGCCATTATGGCTTTAAGCGTTTCTTTAATCAATTTTCCTTTGATAATTTCGGTAATTGCCGATGTCGGTGTAATGTTGTTGGCAGTTCTCAACGCAATGAGAACGCAGTTGATAAATTCGCGTAAATAATTTAACGGTTCCGCAAAATAAACTTAAGTTTAAGGCGACTTTTATAATGTTATAATTGTTATTAACGTTCAATATAAAATCATTTTTGACAAAATTCGGCAAACGTATTTTAAACGGTTGCCGAATTGTTTTTTGTGTGATAAAATGTGAGTAACAGGTGAAAACGAAGCCCCCGCGGGGGCTGTTTGCCGTTATAACGGCAAACGGTATTCGACTTGAAAATTATTTGGAGGTCACTTTGATGAGTGAAGAAACGAAAGAAGAAGTAGTTTCCGAAACCGTAAAAACGGAAGAATCAACCGTTGCAACGGCGGAAGAAGTTACAAGCCCGCACAAAGGCTTTTTCGGTAAAGTCGACAATTGGTTCGGCATAACCAAAGCCAAATCGAACTTTAAGACTGAAATCATAGCAGGTTTGACGACTTTTATGGCTATGGTTTACATTCTTATCGTAAACCCCGCGATATTTACGTCTATCGATGCGGTTACAGGGGAACAAATTATCGGCGACGTTTCATTTCAGGGAATGTACATTGCAACTGCGCTCGGCGCAATAGTAGGAACTATGCTTATGGCGTTCCTTGCCAAAATGCCTCTTGCTCAGGCTTCCGGTATGGGCGTTAACGCTTTCGTTGTGTTTAACCTTTGCGGCGCGGGGCTCACTTATGCAAGCGCTATGGTGTTCACTCTTCTCGACGGCGTCCTTTTCATAATTCTTACTACGACCGGTCTCAGAAAATACATATTTACGGCTATACCCGACGAGGTTAAAAAAGCAATTAACGTAGGTTTAGGTCTGTTTATCGCGTTCATAGGATTGCAAAACGCCGGCGTTATTGTAAACAACGATTCGACTTTGGTAGGGCTTGTATCTTTCAACGTTTTGAATTTCAACGCCGCTTTTAATCCCACTATTTTTGCCGACGTGGTTGCGGGTAACGTGGTAGGTATGCTTCCTGCAATAGTTTCCATAGCGGGCGTAATAGCAATCGCCGTTCTCTCCAAAAAGAACGTTAAAGGCGCGATACTATGGGGTATACTCGGTTCTACCGCGCTCTATTATATAATTGCCGGCATAGGATTTGCAGCCGGGCATGAAGGCTGCAAAGCTATATTTGCTTCGATATCCGGCATTACAAATCCTTTCCAGGCGTTCGGTTCGTGGGGAATAGAATCCGCCGGTAAAGTATTCTATGAAGGATTCTCCGATTTCGGCGCTTATATTAACGCTAACGGCGCCGCTAACTTTGTGCTTATGCTTATAACAAGCGCGCTTTCGTTATGCATGCTTGATATGTTCGATACTTTGGGAACGCTTTACGGCGCTTGCACCAAAGGAGGGCTTCTCGACGAAGAAGGTAATCCTATGAATATGAACAAATGTATGCTTGCGGACGCTATAGCAACTACTTCGGGCGCGATATTCGGAACTTCTACCGTAACTACTTTCGTAGAGTCTTCCGCAGGCGTTGCCGCAGGCGGTAAAACGGGCTTCACCGCTTTAGTTACCGGTGCCTGCTTTGTTCTCGCCATGTTCTTGTCTCCCATAGCTCAATATATACCTAAGGCCGCTACGGCAACGGCTCTTATTTGGGTAGGCGTTTTGATGATGAGTACCGTTACAAAGATTGATTGGACTGATCCTGCAGCCGCGCTTCCCGCGTTCCTTACAATCGCCGTTATGTCTTTCGGTTACGAAATTTCTTACGGTATCGGTATAGGTATTATTTCAAGCGTTATAGTCAGAATATGCATAGGTAAAATTAAGGAAATCTCCGTGTTTACTTGGATTGTGGCGGTATTTTTTCTTTCAACGCTTTTTTTTTCTCCTTTATAATTTTTAAAAAATTTAAAACAGCCGCTTGAAAAAGCGGCTGTTTTATGTTATAATTTAATCGTAAAAAAACAAGAGGTGTCACTATGTTGGAAAAATATATTAAGGCCGCAAGGCGTGAAGTAAAAGCAGACCTTGTATTAAAAAACACTACGTATTTGGACGTGTTTTCCGGCGTTTTAAGAGAGGGCGATATTGCAATTGTCGGTGAAAAAATCGTGGGCACGGGGGAGTATGAAGGTAAGACCGAAATCGACTGCCGCGGACTTACGGTTCTTCCCGGATATATAGACGGGCATGTTCATATCGAAAGTTCGCAGCTTTCTCCGGAAGAATTTGCTTCTTTGATAGTTCCCCGCGGAACGACCGCAATAGTCGCCGACCCTCACGAAATAACCAACGTATGCGGCATGGCGGGTTGCGAATATATTGCCAGAGCGGCAAAAAACGTGCCTTTCGACGTGTTGTTGCAACTCCCTTCATGTGTGCCTGCGACGCCTTTTGAGACGAGCGGCGCAATTCTTAACGGCGACGATATCGCCGCCAATATAAATAACGAATATATATTCGGACTTGGCGAATTTATGAATTACCCGGGAGTGGTATATTCCGATTCGGACGTAATTAAAAAATTGGAAGCCGCGCATTCCGCGGGAAAAGTAATAGACGGGCACGCTCCGGCGATCTACGGTTACGAGCTTAACGCTTACCTTTGCGGAGGCATTTCCACCGACCACGAGTGCGTTTTAAAAGAAGAGATAGAGGAAAAAATATCTAAGGGAATGTATGTACATATCCGTCACGGTTCCTCCACGCAGAATCTCGGAAACGCAAAGTATATGACTAAAGAAAATTTCCGCCGTTTCATACTTTGTACAGACGACAGACATGCGGCTGACCTAAAATCAAAAGGACATTTGGACGACGCTTTGAGAAGGTTGGTAAACGAATTCGGTATCGACCCCGTAACCGCGGTAACGTGCGCCACTTTAAACTGTGCGGAATGCTATAATCTTAAATGGCGCGGAGGCATAGCGCCTTTTTGGCTTGCCGATCTCGTGGTTGTGGACAACCTTAAAAATTTCAACGCTCAATACGTTATAAAAAGCGGTAAATTAGCTGCCGAAGGCGGAAAGCCGCTGTTCGATACTTCCAAGCGTTATCTTCCCGAAAACGTTTTGAATACCGTGCATTTGAAAGAAATGAAAGCCGAAGATTTTATTCTTACTTTGAAAGGTAAAAAAGCAAAGGCTATGACTATAGAACCCGGCGGGGTTGTGACGGGTTGTGAAATAGTAGAAGTAAAAAGCGTTAACGGCGACGTTTGCGTCGAGGGAACCGACCTTTTAAAGCTCGCTGTTGTAGAACGTCATAAGATGACGGGGAACATAGGAAAAGGGCTTTTTAAGGGATACGGTTTTAAAGGCGGAGCTATGGGTATTACCATCGCTCACGATTCGCACAACATTATTTTGCTTGGAGACGATAATCAAAGCATGGCCAAGGCTTGCAACCGTTTAAAGGAAATAGGCGGCGGTATGGTAATCGTGGATAAAAAATCGGGAGAGATTCATTCTCTCACTCTTGATATCGGCGGGCTTATGTCCTCTCGCGACGCGGAAAGTTTGCAAAGCGACAGCCGCGCGCTGATAGAACGCGCGCATGCTATGGGGGTTAAAAGAGAATATGAAGCTTTCATGTCTTTGGCGTTTCTTTCTCTTGCCGTAATTCCTAAATTGAAAATAGTAGATAAAGGTCTTTTCGACGTGGAAAAATTCGCGTTTACAGATATAAACGCAGATTGATTGAATTAAAAGACGGCGCAATGTAATTGCCCCGTCTTTTTTTGTAAAAAATTTCAAAATACGCCTGAAAAATCCAATAAACGATTTTACTTATTTTTCTTTTTATAGTACAATTGAATATGGATTATAGCCGAAATAATAAAGAGGGTTTGCCCGCTTGAAATTTGGTTTATAAATATATATGGCGATAATTTTGTTAATTTAAAAATCCGACAAGGAGTTGTTATGGGACTTATCAAATATATCCTCGGCGCCGATTCGAGAAGCGCGTTAAAAAAATTAAATAAACTTGCGTTAAAAGTTGAAGCTCTCGAAGAGAAATACGCCGCTATGACCGACGAAGAGTTGAAGGCGCAAACGCCCGCTCTGAAAGCAAGGCTTGCTGCGGGAGAAACTCTCGACGACATAATGTTCGACGCTTTCGCGGCGCTCAGAGAGGCGAGCTGGCGCGTACTTAAAATGAAACATTTCCACGTGCAGATAGTCGGCGGTATTTGCCTTCATCAGGGCAGAATTGCCGAAATGAAAACGGGTGAAGGTAAAACGCTTGTTTCTACTTTGCCCGCATATTTAAACGCGCTTTCGGGTAAGGGCGTGCATATAGTTACAGTAAACGATTACTTGGCTAAGCGCGACGCGGAATGGATGGGTAAAGTTCATAAATTTATGGGTCTCACAGTGGGCGTGGTAGTTCCCGGTATGGACGACGACGAGAAGAAGAAAGCTTATGCATGCGATATAATTTACGCCACTAACAACGAACTCGGTTTCGATTACCTCAGAGATAATCTTAAAACTTCTATTCCCGCAATGGTTCAACGCGAACTTAATTACTGCATTATTGACGAAGTAGACAGTATATTGATAGACGAGGCGCGTACACCTCTCATAATTTCGGGCAGAGGCGGCGAAAGTTCAAAGCTTTACGAGGAAGTGGACAAGTTTGTAAGAAAACTTACAGGCGGGGTCGACGACGATAAAAAAGAAGCGGGAAAAAAAGGTTTTTCCAAAAAAAAAAATTATTTTTTTTAAAGTATTTTTAATTTTATCTGAGTTAGGCCGTGTGGGTTACCTTGCAAGTCTTTGCCCAGCTTCACGGATTTTTTGGGTCTCATTTCGGAAGAACGAAGT
>CATKAP010000197.1 GCA_949746255.1 uncultured bacterium | reverse complement strand
GGTGTAACGGTTTCCGTCGGTTGCGGCGGTTCCCCTTTTTTTAAAACCCCTGGCCGGGATATTTTTTTCCAAGGCAAGGCAAAATCAAACGGCGGATTTGCAGTTGAAAAGGGCGATTATATCTACTTTTTAAACGGTGTGGAAAACAATACCGCCGAAAATACCTTCAACACGCCTGTAAAAGGCGCTATTTACCGCATTAAAAAGAGCGACTTTTCCGACAATAATTATTCGGACGTAGACCGCGTGGTTCCTCTTGTGGCGTATTCGGGTGATTACAATTCCGGACTTTTTATTTACGGCGACAGAATTTATTATTCTACGCCTTCAACGGAAAAGAATTCCGCCGGCGAAACGCTTAACACCAATCTCGACATGAAGAGCAGTAAGCTGGATGGCACCGATACTATGAAGAACGCTTACGTGCAGTTCCCTTCGTTAACTACCGAGTACAGGTATGTAGAGGGCGCGGACGGGAAAGTATATCTTATTTATCTTGCAACGGACGAAAAACTTTACGAAGAAAGTACGGGCGTTAAAAATCTTCACTCGTTGAATACCGAATCGGGCGAGAATACTTTGCTTGCGTATAACGTCGATACCGTTATGTTCGACGCCGAGGACAAAACCAATCCTCGCGTGTACTATACGATGAACGTAAAAAATTACGCGACAGATTCCAATTATTCGTATAATCAGGTTTATTCCGTTACCGCGGACGCAACAAAAGCGACGGAATACGACTTTTCCGGCATACTCGGTTGGGACGAAGAAACCGACAGATATATCAACTGCGGAGAACTCGTTTTCGACGGTATAGGTAAAAATAACGAAAAAACGCCTTTCAATTTCGCGGGCGACGATATAAATTTGAGCGATTATACTTACACGCTTAAAAAATATCAGAACGGAACGCTGTTCTACACGCGTAAAACTTCCGTTAACGACGGGCAGTATCTGTTTTCTTTCAGCGACGGCGCTTTGAAGGATACGCATAATCCCGTAAAAGATAACGCGGCTTCGGAAGCGAGAATATTGACCGACGGTTCCTCCGCGGGAGATTTTAAATATTTCTTTAAAGACGGAAAGCTTGAAAAGGTTATAAAAGTAGAAGGCGAAGGAGGAATTACCGTTAACTATGTCGGAGACGACGGGAAGCTTCAAAAAGATATAAGCACCGTAACGGGGTCCAAATATTTTTATATCGTTAAGGGAACTTCCGCAACTATACTTTTTGCCGACGAAAATTACTTGTATTATACGGCAAACAGCGTTATTAACCGCGTAAGCCATAACGGCGCTGTGGACGATTATGAAGGGCTTCCCGAAACGGACGATACCGACGATTACAATGCGGTGAAGATTTTCGATTTGGCGCCTGCTTCAAGTTGGTATACTCCAGAAATATTTGACGGTCAGTTGATTTTTGCAAGCGAAACTGAGAACATGAGTTCTTATAAGTATGTAATGGCTTGCGATTTACGCAAAGACGGCAAACCTATGAATAATGCCGAACTTGCCGAGCTCAATAAGAAGTTTACCGGTATAGGCGAGATAATTTCCGATTTTTCGGACTCCGATAAATATGATGCGGACGTCTATGCAAATCTTGGCGACGCGCTTAGATATGCTTATTTTACGGGCGAAAGCGAATATATTAAAGAGCTTGCCGAGAAATGCAATGCAGAAGTGAAAGAGGGCGAAAAGCTCGTTTACTCCGAAGAAACGCTTGCTAAGTATTCCGAATTCCTTGCTCCTTCCGCAACCAACGATTGGAAAGATTACGTTGCTACCAAAGAAGTTAATCATGAAAAATTGTTTGCCAACAGACGCGATTATTATTATTCCGTTTTGGGCGTTATGAACGAAACGGACGCAAAGAATTATGCCGACCTTGTCAGAAACAATTATCTCAAAGCCGAACCTGTAAATGAACAGACATGGTGGGAAGGCCTCGATACAGCGTCCCGCGTATGGTTTATCATAGGTATGTGCGCTATAGGAGTTTTGGTAATCGGCGGAGCGGTCGTTCTTGGCGTTGTGCTTGTTCGCCGTAAAAAGAACAAAATGCCCGAATATTCTACAAGAAAGATTAAAGTTGATACTACCGACGATAAAGATATCGACGTTTACGGTACCGACGAAGAATAAAATTATAATAAAAAAATAAAAGCCTCCGTATAGTCGGAGGCTTTTTTGCGCAAAAATATTATCGCTGTATGTCGCGTTAAGTAAATTATAAAAAAATTTTATAATTGGCTCAAATTTCTTTTAAAAAACAGTTTACAAAAGCGGTAAATATTAATATAATGTTACCACAAAACAACAAATTATGAGTTGCCAGACGCAAACAAGCGCGGCCGTAAGATTACGGTAATGCTTTGGCAGTTCGTCTTTTTTATGTAAACGTCTTTATTTGAATCTGGTTTTTAATTAAGTTTGTTTGCGGCGGCGCGAATTAAGACATATTAAATGTTTTGTACATATTCTATATCAAACCGAAATTACATGGAGTATTAATTTTATGGTCAGATACGAAAAATGCCCTAGATGCGATTTAAATTATATAGACCCCGATAAGCAGGAATACTGCGACGTCTGCATAGCCGAAATAAAGGGCAACAAGTTGCAGTTCGCAGACCTTGACGAGGAAGATTACGCAGAACTCGATACCGAACTCGAACAGGAAGAGTTATGCCCTATCTGCGGAGTTAACCGCATGCGTTCGGGCGAAGAAATGTGCGAGAGTTGCCGTGAACGTCAGGAATACGTCGATGACAGCGAAGTAGACATTGATAAAGACGAGGAATGGAAAAATTATCTTGAAGAGGACGAAGCCGATATCGCAATGGATACCGAGTTGTTGCAGGACGAGATAGACGAAGATTTCGAGGACGAGGAAGAAGAGGACGAATATTGCGACGGCGACGATCTTGACCCGTTGCTTAATTTGGACGACGAAGAATTTGACGACGATTTCGACGATGACGACGAAGACGATGAGGATGACGACGGCGACGACGATTTCTGATAAATATAATACACAAACCGCCTTTTAAAAAGGCGGTTTTTGCATATTTAGCTAATTTTTGGCAAAAATATAAGTATGATAAAAGTAAATTTAACGATAAACAGTATTAAAGAAACCATCAGAAATTTAAGCGGTAAAAATGTAAGCGTAAAGTTAAATCTCGGCAGAAACAAATTTGTAACTTTTCCCGCCGTTGTCAACGGTGTCTACCCTTCGCTTTTTACCGTAAGCCCTTACGATAAAAATTTTCTCGGCAAAACGGCTTATTCTTATTCTGAAATTCTTTGCGGCAGAGTAAAAATCACTTTGCCTGAAAAACGCGCGGGACAATCGGAAGATATTTAAAATACCTGTAATAAACCGGAATACAGCGGCATAATATAACTTTGTAGCATCGGCAGAAGCCGAGGGAGGGTTATATGTCTGTAAACGTACAGGAACAAACGGGAACGTATACTCGGCGAGTTGCTGAGGCAAACGCCCAATCTATTGTAGAAATTAAATTTTCCGCACAGGAAGCCGGAGAAGCGGTGGCGATAGAACCGCAAATTTCATTAAATTCCTGCGAGGTTTCTTCCGGACGTTTCAATTATGGCGGAAGACTCGTATGCACGCTTGTTTATTCGGACGGCGAAGGTAAACTTTGCCGCGTACAGAAAGGCGCGGAATTTTCGCACTATATCGACGACGACAAATTCGTTCCCGCGCAGCGCGGAGAATGCACGCTTAAATGCGAAAGCAGCCGAATCAAGCGCGAAGGCTCGTCGTGGATTGTCAGCGTGGTTGTAGGCGCTGAAATTGCCGTGTACGACGAAACGCAACGCAGTTTTGTTTCGGCAATAGACGGCGCGGTTTGTAGAACTGAACCCGCAAAATTATATTCTATGGTCAATTTTTCGGGCGAAAGCGAAGTGGACGACGATTTCGAGTGCGTTGCGGCGGACGTCTTGGTTCCTTCGGCAAAAGCGTTGGTGCTCGATTGTAACGTGCGCTCCGGAGTTGTGGAAATAAGCGGAGAAATAGCGCTTACTTTGCTTGCCGTGCGCGACAATTCGCCCGTATGCCTTGACAGGGTCATACCTTTTAAATGCGAAATTTCATGTGACGAGGCTCTTCTTGCCCGGCGTGCATTCTGCCGCGCGGAAGTAAAAAGTTTGAACGTAAACTGCAAAGTTAACGAAGAAAAAGCTAAGTGCAACGTTGAATTTAACGCGGTGCTGTCGTTTGAGGGAAGATTTTACGAAGAGGAGGAAGTTTCTCTTGTAGCCGACGCTTTCGGGCTTACTCAAACTATTGGACTTACATACTCGGAGGAAACGGCGGACGTTAACGATTCTATTAAGGTTTATTCCGAAAGGGTAAACGGCGCTTGCGCGGCAAAGGCTAAGTTAGACTACACCTGCGCTTTCCTTGCCGCGGCGCTGCCTAAAGCCGAGTTTTCACGCACTGCCGAGGGTATCGAAGGCAGTATCACGGCAACGTTGCTTTACGAACAAGCGGGGGAAATTCATTCTGCCGAGGTAAACATGCCGTTTGCCGTTACTCTTTCTGGATTATCGGAAAATTGTTCGGAAATAAACGTGGCGGTTTGCGGAATGAGTTTGCGGCAACGCGCCGAAGGAGAATGTGAAGCCGAAGCTTCACTTAAAATCACTGCGGCGGATTGCGAAAGAAAATGCGTTAAATACGTAACTTCCGTAACCGAAGGCGAGCCCGTCACGCGTTCCGATAGCGCTATAAGCGTATATATTCCAACTGCAGGCGACGGACTTTGGGAAACTGCTAAACGTCTGTGCGAAAGTCCTGACAATATTCAGAAAACCAATCCCGATTTGAAATTTCCTCTGACGGGAAAGGAAAGATTGATAATATACCGTTCGAAACAAGCTTAATTTAAAAACTAAACGCCGCGGAAACAAAGTTTCTGCGGCGTAATTATTTGAAAACAATTGTCAATAAACTTTGCGTATGCTATAATATGTTTATGAGCGTTCGCGTCAAATCATATGCAAAACTCAATCTTACGCTTGAAATTACGGGCGTTTCCTGCGGTTATCATATGCTTGACAGCCTGGTATGTTCGGTTGATTTGTACGACCTTATAAAGATAAAAAAACGAAAAGATAAGTCGGTTTCTTTGATAACGCGCGGAATGGGCAGCGAAAGTATACTTACGGAAGAAAATAACGCATATAAAGCCGCCGTAGCGTTTATAAAGGAATTCGGAGCGGGCGGCGCGGATATCGAAATATACAAAAATATTCCTTTGGGCGCGGGCATGGGCGGTTCTTCCGCAGACGCCGCAGGCGTGTTAAAGGGTATGGCGCAGCTTTACGGCGTAACGCGGCTGGACGAGCTTAAAGCACTGGCGGATAGGCTCGGGAGCGATACGGGATACATGCTTAACGGCGGCTTTGCGCGGATTACGGGCAGGGGAGAAAAAGTAGAGCGCTTGGATATTCGGCAAAGATTGGATTTCTTAGTTCTTTTGCCGCCGCAGGGCGTTTCTACCGCGGAATGTTACAGGGAATACGATAATTTACCCGATTATACGTCCGGTTGTGCAATAGCGAAAAAAGCGTTGGAAGAAGGCGATATCTCCGAGTTTGCCCGCAATATCAATAATTCACTTTTCCGCGCGGCGGCGCAACTAAACGGCGATATTAAAACGGCTTACGAAGAACTTGCTTCTTTCGCTCCGTTAGGCGTTAGTATGACGGGTTCGGGAAGCGCCGTGTTTGCGATTTTCGAAAACGCCGAGTTCTGCGCGTGGGCAAAGAGCAGATATTGCGGAAAATTCAAAGCGATTCAATTAAAAACTATATTACCCAAGGGGGTTAAAAATGGCTGAAGAAAGGCTTATTGACGACGATAAGGATAAAAAGTACCGAATAAGAAAGAATGCGGACGGCGAGGACGAACTTTATATAGTTTCTTCCGACGACGAAGAAGACGGCGACGCGGCTTATCTTGTTCCGGAAATCGAAGAGGACGACGAGGAGGCTGCGGCGCTTACTCCCGAAGAATTAGCCGAGCGCGAAAGGGAACGCGCCGAAGCGGAAGCCGCCAAGCTTGCCGCCATAGAAAATTATACTTCAAAGGCAAAAGAATTATTTGCCGCGGAAGATTTTGACGAGGCGGCATACGCCGCTACTCAGGCGTTGGAGCTGAAAGGCGACGACGGTGAGTTGTTTTGTCTTAAATTGCGCGCCGTTACTAAAAACTTTACCGATTTTTCTCGGGTGGCTGATTGTAAATCGGCGGCTGTAGGCGTTAAAGAGTTTGCCGGCGACGGGCAGAAAGCGGAACTTTGCGAAGTAAGCAAACCCGCCGAAGAGTTGTTGGCTTCTTTAGATAAAGAGGTTGAAGAGTTAAAAAAAGAAAACGATGAAAAGAAAAGCGAACGGCGCGAATTCTTTGTTGCAAAACGTAAAAAGGCTCTTATTTTCAATATTTTAACCGCTTTGCCTTTTGTTGCGTGTTTAACCGTAACCTTGTGTTTTGCAAATATAATGTTTGCCAATCTCGATTATACCAATCAGATTGTAACGTTTGTGTTTGCGGGACTTTCAGGCGTATTTTTCATTGCTACTCTTGTAAGTTTACGCAATTTGTGGAAATGTCAGCGTAACGTAACGTTGAACGAAAAAAATTCGTCTACCAAACTTGGCAGAGAATACGAGGAAAAGAAAGCCGAATACGAGCTTATTTCTTTTGTGGTTTCTTGTTTTAAAGGGAGCTTATGATTTACTTGGATAACGCCGCCACAACGCCCGTAGATAAAGAGGTGTTGGAGGCGGTTATGCCTTTTTTTAAAGAAAATTTCGGAAATCCTCAGTCTCAGCACTGCGCTGGACGGGCAGCGGCGAACGCCGTAATTTCTGCGCGGGACGAAATCGCCGGAATAATAGGCTGTAAACCGGAGGAGGTGTATTTTGTTTCCGGAGGTACGGAAGCCGGCAACACGGCGGTTAAGGGCGTTTGCGCGGCTCACGGAAAGGGGCACATGATAGTGTCTTCCATAGAACATCCCGCCGTTTTGGAAAGCGCTAAGCAAATGACAAAATTCGGATTTGAGGTAACTTTCGTAAAACCCGACGTCAACGGTATAATACATGCGGAAGCTATTGAAAAAGCCGTAAAAAAAAATACTTTTTTTTGCGCGGTTATGGCTGCGAATAACGAAGTGGGCACCGTTCAGCCGGTGAAAGATATAGGGAAAATTTGTAAAGATAACGGAATATTTTATTATTGCGACTGCGTACAGTCAGCGGGCGTTTTGCCTTTTCCTACGGACTACTGCGACGCTCTCGCCCTTTCGGCGCATAAATTTTACGGACCCAAAGGAATAGGCGCGCTGTATATTAAAAACGGTTCCCGTGTGGAAGGACTCATTTCCGGAGGAATGCAGGAACGCGGACTGCGCGGAGGAACTTTGAACGCAGCCGCAGTTATCGGCCTTGCCGAAGCTTTAAAGCGGACTGCGCGCGATTCCGAAAGGAATAACGCTTATATCGGCGGACTGCGCGATTATTTTTTAAACAAAGTTTTAACGGAGATAGAAGGCACGCGGCTTAACGGGGATAAAGAGAGGCGAGTGCCGTCGAATGCAAATATTTCTTTCGAAGGGTGCGAAGGGCAAAATATTTTGTTTTTGCTTGATTTAAACGGAATAGCCGTTTCTACGGGCTCAGCTTGCTCTGCGGGCGCCGTAACGCCTTCTCACGTGCTTACCGCAATGGGATTTACTGAAGAACGCGTAAAATCCGCGGTTCGCTTTACGTTCGGGAAATATAACACCTTCGAAGAAGCTGACGTAACGGTAGAAGCTTTAAAGCGCTGTGTAGCAAAAATAAGGAATAAATAGTTTAACCGCCCCGCGCTTGACTTTGCGCGGGGCGGTTTTTTAAATATGTACTTTGCGGTCACAGAAAATTAAACGGTCACTGCGGTTTCCGTATAAACAGAAACGACGCAAACCGGAGTTTGCGCCGCCTCTATATGATAAGGGGGAAAAATGATAAGTTATGTAAGTGGTAAACCGCACTTGCTGTTTACATTAACAATTATATACAAACACAGAAAAAAGTAAAACAAAATTTTAAGCAAATTTTAAAAATATTTTAATTTTTTTGCCATAACAGAATATGAAAAAAACTCACAATTTCACATTATTCTACATAATAAGCAAGCTATAACCGTTGCGAACAGCGTGGACGCAAGAATTATGATTATGGGTACCGCAAGCTTTTTTACTTTTGTTCCCGCAAAGTATACCGCCGAAATATAAAAAACTGTTTCCGACGAGCCGAAGCATACGCACGCGCACCGGGTAATATAACTGTCCGCTCCGTTTTCGGCAATAACTTGATTTAGATATGCCAACGAACCGCTACCGGAAAAAGGTTTGATAAGTATAAGCTTTGTCAATTCCGACGGGATGCCCAACGCGCCGAATACGGGCGATAAAAATTTTGTGAACGCCGCGGCAAGCCCTGAAGCTTCGAATAACTCGCATAACATAAAAACGGCGGCAAGGCACGGTAAAAGAGAAAACGTAAATTTAACGGCTTCGCCGATTCCTGCGGTAAATTCGTCGTATATTTTTACTTTTCTGAATACGGAGAATCCGAACACCAATATAAAAATTACGGGAATTACGTACGCCATAACTTATTTACCGCAAAATACAATAATACCGCAACCGAGGTTGAAATGACCGTGCAAATCAGCGAAGGTAAAAATATATCGAACGCGGCGGCGCTTCCCGCGGACGCGCGCAACGCAATAACAGTTGTGGGAATTATTTGTATAGACGTAGCGTTTATTACAAAAAGCAGTTTCTGGGCGTATTCGTTCCCGTCTTTGTCAAGTTCTTTAACGGCTTTTACCGCGTAAGGCGTGGCTGCGCCGCCGATTCCCAAAAGGTTACACGAAAGATTCATCGCAATATTTTCCAAAGCTTTGGGATTTTCGGTTTTGAAAAGCTTTCGGGAAAGCGGACGAAGCCCTTTCGCCGCCGCTTGCGAAAGTCCGCTCTTTTCGGCCAGCCGTGAAAGTCCCAGCCAAACGGCGTAAATACAAAATAAGGTTAGCGCCATTTTTGCGGCGTTTTCCGCCCCGCCGAGCAGGGAAGAAAGCAGCTTGTCCGGAGCGGTGAATGCGATAACCGTCAGCGAAAGAAAAAATATGACGGTAAAAATTACGTTCATACCGATAGATTATGTTTATATTATAAGGAATATGACTGATTAACTCCGCCCGCATAATAATTTGCGGGCGGAAACGCTTATATAAATTCACATTGAATTTTTTTTTGCTCCGTTATGCGTTCCGGTATTATTTCGGGTATTTTACAAATAATATTTTTATGACTACACTGGAAAAAAATATTAAAGCGATAAAAAGCGTTCTTTCTTCGCAGGATATTCTCGTTTTTGAGTTTAAATCGGAAGCGGGTAAAAAATTCGCCGCAATTTATGCGGACGGAATAGCGGATAAACAGCTTTTGGGCGAGTTGGTGGTAAAACCTCTTCGCGCCGTTAAACCGGACGACAAACTGGAAGACGTAAAACAACTTTTAGCTTCTCCCGAAGTAAAAGACTGCGATAAAATTTCCGACGGAATTAAAGAAATTTCCGACGGTAACGCTGTGTTGTTCGTAGACGGAGAAAAGGACTTTTTTATTATAGGGCTTAAGTGCCCGCCCGTGAGAGCCGTTGCGGAACCTCCTACCCAAATTACCGTTAAAGGCCCGCGCGAAGGGTTTATAGAAGACGTAAAAACCAATCTCGGATTGATAAGAAAACGTATAAAAAGCGATAAACTTCAGATAAAAACGGTTAAAGTCGGAGAGCGTTCCGATACCGCCGTGGCTTTGGTCTACATCGACGGCGTATGTCCCGACGGGTTGCCGGAGAAAATAGAGAAAGAGATAGCGGCCAATAAAATAGATATTGTTCCGGATTCTTCGTATATTTCTCAGTTTATAGCAAAAAAGCCGCGTTCTCTTTTCAAGCGTTGCGGAACGTGCGAAAAGCCGGATATCTTCTGCGCGAAGGTATGCGAGGGTAGAGTGGGAATTGTCGCCGACGGTTCGCCTATTGCGCTTACCGTACCCTATATGATAGTGGAGGATTTTCAGTCTGCGGAAGATTATTATATAACTTCTTACCGTGCCACGACGTTGAGAATTTTACGCTTGCTGTCGGTTATTATAGGCGTAATATTGCCTGCGTTGTATATTTCGGCGCAGCTCTTTAAAATTCAGATAATTCCGCTGCAACTGCTTTTGAAGATATCGAGTTCGGTTGCCGGACTTGCGTTATCTCCGAGCGTGGAAATGTTCTTAACGTTGTTTGTGCTCGAGGTGTTGAACGAAGCTTCCATTCGTATGCCTAAATATGTGGGACTTGCGCTTTCAGTAGTAGGCGCGCTCGTGCTCGGCGACACTGCGGTTAAAGCGGGAATAATTTCTACGCCCGCCATAATAATCATAGCTTTTTCGGCTATATGCCTTTATACGGTTCCCAACCTCGTTGAAACAACAACTACGTTAAGATGGTTGTTTTTAATAATATCCGGAAGTCTTGGACCTTTCGGCATGGTTTTATTCGCGGCGTTTTTGATATGTTATCTTGCTACGGAGCAGGATTATGGTGTTCCTCTCATGGCGCCTTTTGCGCCGCTTGTAAAAAACGATTTGTACGATAGCATGGTAAAGGCTAATATAAATAATTTGAAACGCCGTCCCGAAGTTTTCAGAAGTAAAAATAAAGTGAGGTTACAGAGCGATGAAAATAAACGTTAGACAAATATGTTTCATCATGGCGGCGTATACGGTTGTCGCTCGCCTTTTGCTTTTTCCTATGGAATTAAGCAATATCAGCGGCAGGGATTATTTGTTTTCGGCTCTTGCCGGTTTTGCCGTTCAAACAGTGGTTATATGGGCGGTCGCGTATTTGTGTTCGCGTACCCAAAAAACTTTTTTTCAGCTTTTGGAGGATACTTTCGGAAACATAGTAGCCCGCATAATATACGGGCTTTTCGCTCTGTTTTTCATGGCGGGTACGCTTGTTCCGATTCTGGAACATAAACTGTACGTTCACGCTATTTTTTATGATACGCTTCCGTCGCTTACCGTATTTTTGCCTTTCTTTTTCTTTGCGGTTTTTGCGGCGAGTAAAGGTTTTAAAAACATAGGCAGAAGCGCGGATATTTGTTTTCCGCTTTTTGCGCTTTGTTTTGTATTTATAATGGTAATGAGTTTCGGGGAAGCTAAATTTGCGGAACTTTTACCCGTTTTTAAAACGCCTGTAACAAAAATTTTCGGAGGAACGGTTGCGGGGGCTTACAGATTTGTAGAACCGTGTTGGTTGCTTATGTTTATGGGACATTTTGAATATAAAAAAGGCGACGCGGCTAAAATTACCGTTTCTTACGCGGTTGCCGCGGCGTTGGTTTTATTGTTTTTAGCGGTTCTTTACGGCATATACGGCAGTATAACTCCTTCGCGTCAGTTTGCCGTTTCCAAAACGGCGTTGTATTTCCCTGCTATAGACATGTTGGGAAGAATAGATCTTCTTGTGCTGTACGTAATGGAAATTGTAATGTTATTCTGGCTTGTTCTTAACATACAGCTTGCTGTTCAGTGTATTTCGGAATGTACCGGCTATAAAGATAAATTTATAATTTCTTTGGCGGTAAACGCGGTGTTTATTGTTCTTACCGTTACTTTGGACCATAAGTTCAGCGCCGTTCAGGGATTTTTCGCTTCATGGTTCTGGATTGCAACTTTGTTGTTTACGGTAATTTTTCCGCTTTGCGCCTGGGCGCTTAAAAAGGGGGCTAAACGATGAAAAGAAAGCTTACCGTTATTTTATACTGGGTTATAATTATAGCGTTGCTCGGTCTGTATTTCACTAACGACTTCGGTATTGTGGACATTCATAAAACTTCGATAATTACGGCTATCGGCGTCGATATAGAAAACGACGAGGTGCTTGTTACCGCCGAGGTTGCCGCGCCGCAACCTTCGCAAAGCGGAGACAATATCAAATATACGCAGATTCAGGGCAGCGGCTTGAATATTGCCGACGCCATGAACGAAATAAAGAGTAAAACGGGATTTTATCCGCGTTTGCAATTCTGCAAACTTGTGCTTATAGGCGACAGTTGCAAAGAACACGAACTTTTCAGAGTGCTCGGTTGTCTTTACAGAAAAAATTATTCCGAGCTTACCGCCATAGTTGCAATGTGCAAGGGCAATGCCGCGGATATGCTTGCGTTTAAGTCTCCCGTAACGGATATTACTTCGGAATCTATTTTGAATATACTCTCTCACGAACTTGAAAAAACGGCTACTGTTTCTGTGGCGAATCTTAAAGATATTGCAATGAAAGCGTTTTCGCCGAGCAAGGCTTGTTATATGCCGTACATCGAATCAAACCAGCCCGGCACTTCGGAAAACGGCGGTAACGGCGAAAATATTGGCGGGGAACAGGGCGGTCAGAGCGGCGGATCTTCCGGCGGCAATCAAGCCGGAGGACAAGGCGGAGGACAAGGAGGCGGCTCGGGCGGCGGTGAAAGCGGTCAGAGCAATTCCGGAAATACGGGCGGAGATATGCAGGCAATGGAATTTACCGCTGCTAAAACCGCGGTGTTTGCGGACGGTAAATTCAAGACCATACTACAGGAAAAACAAGCTTTTGCTATGAATACTCTGAAAAACGAACTTGATACGATTTCATTCGGATTCGATACGGAAGAAAAACATTATACGTTCGGGTTGAAAAGCGTGAAAGGCGGAGTAGATTTAAAGGTAAAAGACGGCATACCTGAAGTAACTTTAAAGTTTTCCGCAAAAGCGCAGATACAGGGCGTAAAGGAAAAAGTCAATCCTGCAAAAACAATAAACGACGATGTTATTCCCGAAGATATATTGAAAAGCGCGGCGGACGAGCTGAAAACAAGATATACTGAGATAATGGAAATAAGCAAGACTACAGAATGTGATTTTCTGGACATAAAAAGTTTATTGTACCGTAATTATTACAAATATTACGAGGCTCTGGAACCGGTTTTGTTTGAAAGATTGAAATTAAATTTCGATATTAATATAGGAAGTATAAATTAAAAGAATTGCGTTGCTTTAAGCAACGCAATTCTGTAATTTGTTACGGCATGTTCAGTTTGCGGCTAAGTGCGCCAACGTTTCGATAATAAGCTTTGAAAGAAGCGCTATATCGCGTTCGTTTATCTGTTCTTCGGAATTTTCCGCAATAATTTCCGCCGCGCGTTTAGCGCCGTTTCCCGTTACGTCTTTTTCTATTGCCTCAGCTATCAACCGGGCAACCGTTTCTGTTTTTTCAGTCGGAACGTAACCATCTATCAGCGTTTTTACTACGCTTTCAGCTACCGATATACTTTTTTTATCACGCACAAACTGTTCGTATAAAACGTATATCAGCGTAGCCGCCGCTCCTACGGAAATACCGTGTTCCAGGATTAAAACGTAATTTTCCAGAACGTAAAAAAAGCTTAACTCCCTTATTGCCGCGTAGGCGGAGTAAAAGAGCGTGCCGCAGACGAACGGTAAAAAAGTTAGAAGTTTCTTTTTAAGTTTTCTGAAAACGGAAATTTTAAGAATTTGAACAAAAACCGCGGTAGCCGCGGCAAGCAGCAATACGTCTATGCCGTAAAAGGTGAAAGTATCTATAATTTGAATAATCGACATTTATTTCTCTCCGAACGTCCGACGCCGACGTTTATTAACATTTCACCC
>CATKAP010000196.1 GCA_949746255.1 uncultured bacterium | reverse complement strand
TTGACATATTAAGATATTAATATTATAATAATTTAAAAATATTAAAATATTAATAATGGAGAAAAAGATGGAAGAAGAAAAAACAAGCAACAAGTGTTTTAAATGTCAAAAATATAATGCGTTTTATACAAAAGGTATTAAAGAATTTAATAAAACCAAATGCGGGTGGTGCAGTGGTAAACGGGAAATAGTAAACTGTCAAGATTCTTGCGAAAAATACGAGCAACGTTGTAAAAGTTACATGTATAGTCCTGGAGCAAAGAGATGCTTGAATAGCTTGCTAACGGAAATAAGCGAGGTGCGTAAAATATTAGAGGCGGAAAATGAAGAAAACAAAGAAATGCAAAACTTGTAATAATTGCAAGAGGGTATACGATAAAGGGTTATACCGATATTTCAGATGGAATTGGCATTACTGCACGAAAAGAGAGGAAGTAACGGAATTGAAGAACGGCTGCGAAGAATGGGAAAAGAGGAAAACGGAATACGACTTATCGCCGCAGAGGTTTGACGAAGTCGAAAACGACATTAAAATAATAACGGCGTTGTTAAAAGATAAATAAAATACCCCGCCGCGCAAACGCGCGGCGGGGTTCTAAATACTTAATATTAATCTACTTTGAGAAGTTCTTTTATTGCTTTTTGCAATTTATTCAACGCCGCTTCCGCGTCCTGTTTGTTGTGCGTTTTCACCGAGAAATATACTTTGAGTTTGGGTTCGGTGCCCGAAGGTCTTACGCAGATAAACCCGCCGTTTTCAAGTTCGTAATACACGCAATTGGTGAGAGGGGAACCTATTTCGGTTTTTTCGCCAGTGGAAATACTTATTCTTGTATTTTTGGAATAATCTCTCACCGCGGCGACGTCATAGATATCGAATTTTTTTGCGGGTTCGGCTTTTAATCCGTCTACAACGGCGTTCATTTCTTTCATGGCGTTCAAGCCTTTGAAAGGTATGGAAATATTGCAATCCAGAACGTAACCGTAAGTGTCGTAAATTTCCTGCAAACGCTGAGAAACGGTTTTGCCTTTAAAGGTGTAGTAACAAACCATTTCAGCGCAAAGCATGGAAGCAACGACGGCGTCTTTATCCCGCGCGTGCGTTCCGCGCAGATAGCCGCAGCTTTCTTCGAAACCGAATACAAACGTGTGTGACTTATCGCGTTCCCAAAGTTTGATTTTTTCGCCGATGAATTTAAAACCTACGGGTACTTCGAAAAGTTCTACACCGAATTTGGCGCAAATGGATTTTGCCATTCCTGTAGTTACGAACGATTTAACTACCGCGGCGTTTGCCGGTAAAGCCTTTTCTTCTTTTAATCTTGTAAGAACGTAGTCCAAAAGCAGAATTCCCACCTGATTTCCCGAAAGGGCTTCGAATTCGCCTTCTTTGTTTTTAACGGCTACGCCAAGTCTGTCGCTGTCGGGGTCGGTTCCGAACACCACGGTCGCGTCTATCTGTCTGGCAAGTTCTATTCCCATGGAAAGCGTTTCTTTAAATTCCGGATTTGGAACTTCCACGGTGGAAAATTCGGTATCTTTTACCGCCTGTTCGGCGACCACGGTTGCGTTTATGCCTATCTTTTTAAGTATGGTTGTAACCGGTATAAAGCCCGAGCCGTGAACGGGAGTATAGACTAGTTTAAGTTTTTTGCCGCATTTTTTAACGGCTTTTTTGGATAGCGTCAGTTTTTTAAGTTCTTTGTAATATTTGTTGTCAACTCTGCGGTGAACGGGGCGTATAAATTCGGCTTTCTGTTCGGCGGCAGGCGAAGGCGTTCCCAAGTAATCGGTTATTTTATTGATAAACCCGACTACAATCGCGGTGTCTTCGGGGCTCATTTGCGCTCCGTCGGCGCCGTAAACTTTATAACCGTTGTATTGCTTGGGATTGTGCGAAGCCGTTATCATAATTCCCGCGTAGGTATTCAGTTCTCTTACGGCGAAAGACAGCATGGGCACGGGGTGAACGTCGTCGAAAAGGTGTACGTTTATGTTGTTCGCGGCAAGAACTTCGGCGGCCGCCGCCGCGAATTCTTCGCTTTTTCTGCGCGTATCGTATGAAATTACAACGCCGCGTTTCATTGCGTTTTCGCCGCGCGTTTTAATAAATTCGGCAAGGCCCTGAGTGGCGCGTTTAACGGTGTAAACGTTCAGCATGTTGGTGCCGTAACCTATAATTCCGCGCATTCCGGCCGTGCCGAACTCCAGCTCCGCGCCGAAACGGTATTCCTTTTCTTCTTCGTTATTTTTTATATTTTCAAGCTCGTTTACGGCTTCGCTGCAAAGCCTTTCGTCGTTTAACCAAGCTGTATACAGTTCGTTATAAGTCATCGTACTCTCCTTAATATCCGAAATTGTTCGGAAAGCCTATATTATACTTTTATTCATTATATATAAAAATCTTCCTTTTGTAAAGGAAGATTTGAAAAAATTTATATAATAATTTAACTTTCAGCGGTAATTCTTTATTTAATAATACGCTTGCAATGCTAAAACACCTGTGCTATACTGAAAATAAGGACGGTTTTATACTTGACGCAAAAATCAATAACGTGGGCGGCGCGCGCTTTTGCGAAGCGAAATTCCCGAAGGAGAAAAAATGCTACTTTTAAAAATTGCCTTTCGTAACGTGCGGCGGCAGATAGGCGGATACCTCATATATTTTTTCACTGTTGCGCTGACGGTGGCGTTGCTGTTTTCGCTTTTCGGAATGATGTTCAGCAAAACCGTATTTAACTTTTTGAATCATTCAAGTTGGAAACGAGCATAGTGTGCGGGTTTCTATCCGTTATACTTGCCGTTGTGTCAGCATTCTTACGGTTACGGAAACGTTGGGCGGAGGAGAAGAAGGCGCTTTTTAAATTATCTTTCCGCTTTATAAAAAACAGCGACCTAATCGCATTAACGCGATTAGGTCGTTTTTTGCGCAAAATACGCGGCTTAATTTTCGTGAGAGTATGCGCAGAACAGCAAAAGATTTGCGTAAATTTTAAATTAATAATGTTGCGACCCAAAACCGCGTTTTTGGGTCAGCAGTCACAATTTGTGCATACATGCACCTCAGCGGAAGGGAATGCCCGCAATTATATTTAAGTGAGCCCTTAGGATTGCGGGCAGGGAAACTCGGTTTCCCAAATCATGGAAAATTATGCCGTCACTGCGGCTTAATTTTCGTGAGAGTATGCGTTTATTCTTCGCCCTTGAAAAATTCTTCTCGGGTGGAGGGGCGTTCTTTTTCGGGACGAATAATTTTGTTTTTATCCACAAAATATTTTATTTCTTCGCGGTCGTAATAGTTTGCAAACTGGAAGCAGAGTAACAAGACGTAACTTGCCGGCACGGTTATGAGCGCGCCTACTCCCAAAGTGCATAAACTTGCGGCTACGTTTCCGCCGAATATAATAAGCACTAAAATTATGAAATTTGAAAATATGTCCACTGTCTTTTTGCCGGAGCGTGAAAAGGTATATTTTATAGCTTCTTTTTGGCTGGTTTTTCCGCGGATAAGAGCGGGAAGCCAATCTGTGGTAAAAGTAAGCTTCAGTGCGACCGACAAAACGATAATCAATACGAACAGGAATATTCCTATAAAGAACGGTAAAAAGCTGTTTACCATTACGAACATAAGATAGAATATGCCCACGCCGACGATTATATCGTAAACCACGGAAAGCGGCACGTATATAAGATTATAAAGCGCGGCGCGTTTCATGTTCTTTATCAAAGTGGCTACGAACGGGGATTCCTGTCTCATGGCCATTTTATCGTTTATCATCGCCGCGGTTGCGTAGTTGCCCATACCGGTAAACCAACGTTCTATTATAAATACGGCAAGCAATAAAAGTCCGCTCAATACAATTTGCGCCATATTGGCTTGTAAAAGCGTAATAAATCCGTCGAACGCGGCTTGAACTTTTGCCGAAATATCGCCCAATACTTCAACGTTGCCGTTTAAAAGTTCCATTACAAAGTTTCTTATTCCGTCTGTAAGCGCGGTAAATTCTGCGGAGTTTAAAAGTTCCCTTTGAATAAAAGGATATATTCCTGCTATACATATTGCGCCCGCCACGGCGAACACTATAAGTCTGTATAACAGATGTTTATACGTTATCGAAAAATTATCCACGAATACGTGAAAGGTATGCTTGAATTTCATTATAATACATCCCTTTTCGGTTGTACCGATAATATTACGGGGTTGACCGTTTTAAACGTTTACTATTTTTGCCACCGCTTTGTCTCCGTTGACAGTGAGATATGCGTAGCTGTTGGGGGTATAGCTCGTCATGTTTCCGGGATTTATAAGCTTAATACCCGCGATTTCGTCCTCGCGCGCTATGTGCGTATGTCCGTAGAGAACTATATTGCAACCGAGTTCGTCGGCGCGTTCCGCAAGGCGGTAAAGAGTAGTTTTTGCGGAATATAAATGCCCGTGGGTGGCGAAAATTTTGACGCCTTCAATTTCTATGACAAGTTCGTCGCTGCCCGTTTTAAACAGGTCGCAGTTGCCGTTTACAAGTTTAAGCTTGTCCTGAAATTCGGCGCGGAACGCGCCGACGTCGGATAGCACGTCTCCGAGATGAAATATATAGTCGCATTCTTTGAACAGGGGTTGTAATTTCCCTACAGCCGTCCTGTTGCCGTGAGTATCGGAGATTATTATTGCCGTTTTCATATTTTTTTAATTAAGTCCTCTAATGCGCGGAAGCGGTGAGATACTGTGTTTTTCTGTTCTTCCGTAGCCTTTCCGAAGCTCATTTTCAAATCTTCGGAAAAGAACAGACAGTCGTACCCGAAACCGTTTTCGCCTATTTCTTCCGTGAGTATTTTTCCGTAAGTTCTTCCTTCGCCGAAAAATGTTTTGCCGTCTGGCAGGCAAAGGCACACCGCGCTTTCAAAGTAAGCTTTCCGGTTGTATACATGTTCCATTCTTTTTAAAAGCAAATCGCGGTTTTCCTTTGGACCTTCGCCTGAAAACCGTGCGGAATATACGCCCGGCGCGCCGTCCAAAGCTTCTACGCACAAACCCGAATCGTCCGCAAGCGCGGGGAGAGAAAGGGCCATTGCAACCGTTTCGGCCTTGATTTTTGCATTCTCTTTAAACGTTGAACCCGTTTCTTCGATTTCTTCGTTATAACCCATTTCTTTCATGGTAACTATTTCAACGCCTTTGAAAATGGATTTTATTTCGGTAATTTTTCCTTCGTTGGTGCTTGCAACAACAATTTTTTCGAGTTTCATAAATTTATTATAATATATAACCTTTAAAAAGTAAAGTCATTCCCAATTAAGACGGTGCAATTTTCCTTCGGTTTTAAACCCTTTAAAACCGTCTTGCCGTAATCCTTCGTATACCGCCACTGCTACCGAATTGGAAAGGTTAAGGCTCCGCGTTTCGCCTATCATGGGAATTCTAACGCATTGTTGAGCGTTTTTTACCAAAAGTTCTTCGGGAAGTCCCCGCGTTTCTTTGCCGAAAACCAAGAAATCGCCTTCTTTGTATTTCACGTCGCAATGCGTTTTTAAGGCCTTGGTTGTAAAAAAATAAAAGCTTGCTTCGGGATTTGCCTTTTTAACTTCGTCAAAGCAGTCGTAATAAAATATTTCGGCCTGGTTCCAATAATCCAGCCCCGCGCGCTTCAAATATTTATCTTCAACCGAAAACCCCAACGGGAGCACCAAATGCAGTCTGCAGCCGGTTGCCGCGCAGGTTCTTACTATATTGCCCGTGTTTTGCGGGATTTCGGGCTCTACCAAAACTATGTTGAACATATTTAAATTGTACTTTAATTTAAAATAAATTGCAATAAATTTCACGCCTTATTCGACGCGGTAAAGTTGACAGTATAAAAAAAAACCGATATAATTTATACGTGACGTTTGAGAGTTTCTCTCAGTTTCGTTTTTTACCGGAGATAAATTTATGGCGGTTAATCTGTTAAGTATGTCGGGCGGCGACGCGCTTACAATTATCAACAGTTTGTTTTTCATTCTCGGCGGTATAGCCGTTTTCATGGTGGGAATGAATATGCTTGGCAACAGCCTTGAATCGGCTGCGGGGAAACCCATGCGGCGACTTATGGCCAAAGCCACCAAAAACCGTTTTATAGGCGTTGGAACGGGCGCGGCGGTTACGGCTATCGTAAACAGTTCTTCCGCGACTACAGTTATGATAGTAGGTTTCGTTAACGTAGGTTTAATGACGTTGACGCAGGCGGCATCTATTATTATGGGCGCGAATATAGGCACTACTATTTCGGCGTTCATAATGGCGCTTGCAAGCTCGGGCGGCGCTCAGATTTCTGTAGTGGCAATTTTTGCGCTTCTGGCGTTTATCGGCTTCGTTATTACTATTGCTGGCAAAAAAGACAAGGTAAAAAGAATAGGCTATATATTCGAGGGCGTGGGTCTTATATTCATAGGCTTGAATGTAATGTCGGGCGCAGTTTCGGATATGCTGGACAACGAAAATATTAAGGGCGCTGTTGAAGGTATGTTCATATCTTTGGGCAATAATCCCGATGCTGTGCTCACCTGGGAAATTCCCGTGCTTTTCCTTCTCGGCGCCTTGTTGACTGCGGCTATGCAGTCGTCCGCCGCGTTGACCGCGATAGTTATTTCGCTTGCAAGTCAGAACCTTATATCCTTACAAATGGCTATGAGTATAATTCTCGGCGCAAACGTGGGAACGTGTCTGACGTCGCTCATTTCTTCGGTCGGGGCAAGCGTAAACGCCCGCCGCGCGGCGATGGTACACCTTTTATTCAACGTTGCGGGTTGTTTCATATTCATATGGCCCATTGCATTTGCCGGAAAATACATAGGTTCGTTTTTAAGTGATTTTATCGCCGATACGGAATGGCAAATAGCCATTTTCCATTTGGTTTTTAATCTTTTTACCACAATCATATTATTGCCTTTCCTTAAAGCGCTCGTTAAGCTTGCCTGCATTATCGTGCCCGAGAAAAAGGGCGCGGAGGCGGAATTGCAGGATTTGGAAAAGCTTGACAAACGTCTTTTAAAAACTCCCGCCATAGCCGTAGGTCAGGTGCGCAAAGAAATTCTTCGCATGGCGAACGAAGCGTTCGTCAATTACAAACGTTCGCTCGATATGCTTCTCACCGGCGATTTGAGCGGTAAGGAGCAATTCGCCGCAACCGAAAAGGGAATAAACGATGACAACAGCTATATTTCTTCTTTTCTAGTAAAACTATCTCTCGAAGATCTGGGAGAAATAGACGAAAAGAAAGTTTCTTCCTTCTATCATGTGACTTCCGATATCGAACGTATAGGCGACTATGCCGAAAATATAGTGGAATACGCCGAAAAAATGAAGGAAGAGAAAGCTAAGTTTTCCGAACACGCGCAAATGGAGATACGTGAAATGGACGAACATATTACCAAGCTTTACGAATACGTAAAACAGACTTTTTCTGAAATTACCATGCGCCTTATTTCCGACGTCGAGCGCGAGGAAACCGCGACCGACAGAATGTGCGAAAAGATGCAGGAAGCGCATTTGAGAAGAATGACCGAGGGCAGGTGCACTCCTGAAGCAGGGGCCATATATTTGCAGCTTGCCATTAATTTGGAGCGCATCGGCGACCATATGCACAATATCGCCAACTCCGTTAAGGATTACGCTCACGCCGTTAAATGAGTAATATTAAAAAATACCGCCCGAAGTCACGACTTCGGGCGGTAATATTTTTAAACTTCTTCTTTGTTTTTGTCTTCGGGTTCTTCTTCGACCTCGGAATATGTATCGGATACCGCGGTTTCTCCGGCTACGGAAAACGGAATTGCAACTTGAGGTACGCTTTCCGTCGCGCCGCGGGCAATAACTTTTTTTCGTATTGCAAGGAAGGCGTAATAAGCTCCGGTAAAGGCCCAGAATAACAGCACATAGGCCAAATACAACAGTACAAGATACAGTAAATTTAATTGACATTCCCCTATTACTATCGGAATAACCGGTACTTCTATCGGCAAAGGGTTAACTTGTGTGAAAGCGTAGTTGGGTTTGAACCATTTGTCGGGTAAATGTTCGCCGTTGTGTGTGTAATTCATTAATGCCGTGGTTACCAAACCGCTTGCTATCGCCGCAAGAACAATTACTATGCAGTAGTATATAAGCGGAATTATACAGTCTTTTACTCTGAATTTATAATGTCCGAGCGCGGTAGGCAACACGCAGAGCGCAAACAACAGGCAGTGGGTTACGCAGAAGTATAAAATCGAGTAGCTGCAAAATATTCCGTAGTTAGACATATCGTCTTTGCCGAAATATATAAAAACGGTTAAAGCTCCCACGGCGTGAACGAAGAATGAAATTGCGTAAAGTACGCGCTTTTTCATAATTACCGAAAGCGATGATACGTAAACGCCCATGTTGCAGATAAACAGCGGAATTACGGCGTAAACGGTTTTGTAAACGTTATAGCCGTCGCCGAGTAACATTGAATCCTTACTGTGGTACTGTATAAGCAATACTATCGCGGCGGCAATAAGATAGCCGTCCTGTATTCCTCGGTTCTTTTTTTTGAGGAAATAATAAGAACCCACTGTAAAGCCGACAAGCGCGGCGAGCGCCAAAAAGTGCCATACGGTAAAGTTTTTGAACCATAAAAAGTGCGTATTGTCAAAATTTCTTATGTCGAAAAAGTTTTCGAATATGTTAAGCGGCATTACCGCGGCAATCGATACGGGAATGAAAATCAGATTTTTGGTATTTATTTTATACCCGTCGCGTAAAAACAAAAGAACGCATATAACCAATTCCAAAGCGTTGGCAATGAAAAATAAAGTCATATTAGCCGCTTTCGGCATAAATTCATTGATCTCGGCAAGTATTATGGTTTCAGCCGAGCTGTCCTCGCGTATAAGCGTTATATCGAAAAAATTGCCGAACGTAAAGCAAGAAATAATTACGAAAACCGGCAAAAAATATTTACCCGCGTCGGCGCAACTGCGTTTTTTATAAAAAACCGCCATTGGAAGAAGCAACAGTCCGGCTTTTTTAAACCATTGGCTCAATACGAAAAATACGTTGAAGCTTTCCGCGGTATTGTTCCAGCCTATTCTGTTAAATATGTAGTAATCGGAAACTGTGAAAGTAAGTATAAAAGCGCAGACAAGGAATATCGCCGTGCAAATTTTCAGAGCGGCGTCAATATAACTCCGCGGTTTCTCTCTTTGTATATTCATGCCGTAATTATATTATGTAATATAAGAATTGTCAAATTAATGCGGACGGTCGCGCCGGCGTTGGTAAAATTTTTCTCCGTATATAAAATATTCGGCACAAATATTTGTAAAATTTTTGAAACGGTGGTATAATAACTGTAATAAATTATAACGGAGAAATAATATGGCTAAAATAACCAAAGATACGTTGATAATGGACTGCCTTAAAATCAATCCTAACAGCGCGGAAATTTTACAGTCCGTGGGTATGCATTGTTTAGGTTGTGCAATGGCGCACGGAGAAACCATAGAGGAAGCGGTCTTCGTTCATGGTAACGATTTGGACGAATTGCTTGCAAAACTCAACGAAGGCGTGGAGTAAACTGATGGATAGGTCGGTATATCGCGGTTCTTTGAACGGATTAACGCAGGAAGAAGCTAGCGCGCGGTTGGAAGAAAAACATAATCGGTATAAAAAGGCGCTTGAATTGAAAGGCGACGTAATTTATTGGAGAAGGGGTACTGATTTAAGCGGTAAACTGAAAGAGGAGTTCGGATACTTCAATCATGAAGAAACCGAAACCTATCAGGTTTTCGAACATACTCAAACCGAATCCAAAAAAGAAGTGGATTACGAGCGCGACTGCTACGTTACGGTAAACACTGCGATATACGAACCTTGTACGAAAGTATTGAGAACGAGCGACTGTTTGAAAGTCGTAAAGCGTGGAAAAAGGGAAAAGGTTCGTTCAATAGAACAAGAATTCACGAAAACCGCCGCTATTTTCTATGCTGTGAAAGACGGTTTTTCCGAGGAGCTTCCGAATAAAAAGATTGCGGTTGCATACAATTTGCTGCTTTTACTGTCTGGAATTTTAATTTTGATATCAATGTTTTTCGGACCGTCCGTTTTGCCTGAATACGCGCAAACTTTTGCCGGCGACCTTTTTCTTTTGAAATTTATTTCGGGTTATGCGGAATCGGTTTCCGGTTATGCGGCTCTCGTATACGTAACTTTTGTATTGGGTTTGGCTTGTGCGGTCGGAGCATTTTGTTCGGGCAAGTATTTGTCGCGCTTTAAAGGTGCGCCGGGTTTAAAAGACGTAATTACTTATGCCGTTGCTACAATTGCCGCTTTTGCTTTCGGCTTTTTATTGAACGAAGGCTATAAAGAGTTGGCGGATACGAACAATCCTCTGCTATGGATTCCCATAGGACTTTTTGCCTTGGGTCGCATAATAAGCGTGGCTATGGCTTTATATTTCATTTTTAAATCGGTTTTGGGATTGATAACGGGATCGCCTTATAAAAAAATTTGCACAGCGGTAACTTCAAACGCCGATATGCTTAACGAATATATCGATTCGGGCGCTTATAAACACGATTGCGATTTGCTGGATGAGCTTGCGGGATATACGGTAAACGTAACGGAAGAGACGCTTGCGGAAATCACCGCCGTACTCGCTAAGATAAACGAGTTTGAGCGTAAAAAGGCCGAATTGATAAGAATAGAAAATACGGAGTTTACGGATAAAAAAGCAGAAATAGAAGAACTTGAAAAAAGATTGGCAAAAGCAGAAAGCAGACTTTCGTTTTTGACGAATTCATAATAAACGAGTACATAATTATATATAGCCGTTTCGGAAAATCAGCCGAAACGGCTTTTTTATATATTTATACGGATATTGTTGTAAATGTTGGAAAAATTTTTGCATTGCAAGATTGCGCAACCTTTGATATAATGTTTTTACAAGGAGGAAGATTATGAACAGAAAATATTTGGCGGCGGTTTTTGCCGCGTTTGCTATTGCCGTAACGGCTTCGGGATGCGCAACTTTGCCACCCCAAGCAGAGTCCGACGGAGGAGGTAACGACGATTATATAACGGAAACGGTTCCGCCCGTGAGTCTGCCCGCAGTTCCGCCTACGGAAGATAAACCTTCCGTGCCGGTGGACGGCGTTAAACCCGAAAAGAATACCGTATCGTACATATCGGTTAAAACCAACGGAGTAAACATAAGAACGGGCGCTGGTACAAGTTACTCTGTGCTCGGTGTTGCGGAACAATCTACATTATACGCTTTTCTCGGCGAAGAGAACGGTTGGTATAAAACGCAGTATAAAAACAGGGTCGCATACATATCTTCAAAATATTGCATCCTTACCGATATGGACAGCAGCGGCGACGAACGGATCGAAGCGGTAATCGCCGAAGGAACAAAACTGTTGGGCACGCCTTACGTTTACGGCGCCGTCAGATATCACGACGGGAACGGAAACAAGCTTAAAAATTTTAAAATTTCCGAGTTCGATTGTTCGTCTCTTATGCAGTACATGTTCTATCACGGTGCGGACAAGCTTCTGACTCTTACTACACGTACGCAGGTAAAACAGGGAGTAACCGTTTCTAAATCGCAGTTGAAACGCGGGGATTTAATGTTTTTTACAAATTCCACGCGCAAAGATTATGTCGGAATCGAACGTATCGGACATGTTGCCTTGTATTTGGGCGACAATAAAATTTTGCATACAGCTTCCGATTATGCAAAAATAGAGGAGATTTCTTCTGTGCGTTGGGGATATTACATTCAGTCGCAACGTATTATTTAATGAAAAATATAAAAAAGCGCGCGGTAAAGCGCAATTCCCATAGGGATTAAAAAACAAAAATTTTATAAGAGTTGCACTTTCAAGCGATGAAAAAGAACAGGATTTCAAATCGAAGTCCTG
>CATKAP010000195.1 GCA_949746255.1 uncultured bacterium | reverse complement strand
TTTTCAGCTGACATTTATACTCCGTAAAAATCCTTAAGTAAGCCGTTTATAATTATAGCAAACGTAAACGCTTTTAACAACAAAATACGGTTAATTTATTGTTAGTTTGTCAAGGGTTTTTTAATAAGTTTTATTATTTTTTATTTTTTCTTATTATCTTTGTTGTGTTTGATACGCAAAACACGCAATGATTTTCCCTTGCAATGGGTTTATTATAAGTATTTAACGGTACAAAGTCAAGCAAACAGCACGCGAAAGCACCGCACCCCGTATGGGGTGCGGCTTTCCTGCACCTGCACACGCGCCATTGTTATGCGGCGCGTTTTTTTATAAACCTAATATTGCCTTCAATGTCGCCTGCCTTCAGCATTTCCAAAAGTTCAGCGCGTTTTTGTAAAGGCGTTTGCCACCGTCGCTTGCCGTTCCTATCGCACAACGACGAGTGCGGGCGGTTGTTGTAGCGGTTGCACCAATCTTGCATTTTGACTTTTAATTCGTCGTAGTCTGTAAATGTCAGCGTGCGATAAAAACCCTCATTGTCGGAGCGGTGCGACCGTTCGACCTTCCCATTGTGACGGGGTGTGTATGCCCTTATAAGTTGATGTTTGATTTTTAATTTGTTCATTATTTCGTCGGCAATATGTACCTTTTTACAGCCCGCGCCGCGCGGGTTTGTAAATTCGCCGCCGTTGTCCGTTTGAATACAAGCGGGAATATACCCAAAAAAGACGATTGCGCGTTTTATAAAGTCGCGCGTCGCTCTTGCCGATTGCTCCGTATAAGGGTAAATAAACCGCTCGCGCGTCGCTTCGTCAATCATTGTATATTGAAAAAAACGCGTGCGTTTTTCGTCGGGCGGCACAACGCCTTTATAACATTCTCGCGGTACGTACTTTACGTCCATTTGCATTTTAACGCCGAGCATTTGCGGCGTATCGTATGGTTTCGCAATGTATCTTTCGCGCTCCTCTGTTGGGCGCAAACTATTTTTAACAACAAAGCGGTAAAACCCAAAATACGTACGCGAATACCCGTACCGCGTCCGCAGTTCGCCCAACGCCTCCGCATAACTTATGTCGGGGCGTTCCTGTAACAATTCAACAATATGCTCGCGCTCCACGTCCGTATGCGACATCGGGTGCGGGGTGTGCGGGCGACTTGATTTATTTTGTAAACTTTCAAGCGTTCCGTTGTATGCCCGCCTCCACCGATATAACGATTGTATTGTACATTTGAATTTGTATGCAACGAGTTCAACGTCTTTTTTTTCGTCAAGCCACATTGCAAGTGCTTTGCGCTTTTCGCGCGCGCTGTATTTTTTACCCTTCATATTTTTGCCTCCGTATACCGTTAATGACAAAAGCGGGCGACCCGTCAAGGGCAACCCACTTTACTGTTTACTGTTCTTTTAATTTTGCAACCGCCCACCGTATGAATTCGGCGCGGTTCATACCGCTTTGTTTTAATGTTGCCTCTATGTCGGCGAATTCGGCAGGCTTAAACGATGTGCCCCACCGTATTAAATCGCCTTTGTGCGTTTCTCGATACCGCTTGTCGGCGGCTTTTTGCGCGTCGCTCCGTGCCATATTTTGCCCCCTTAAAACAAATTACTTTCGGTGACGTACACCGTCAGCGCGTCAAAAGTTGCGCAAACCGATTTCGGCACGTTGTATGACACCGACACGCGCCCTTCGCCTTTTAGTACCGTCCACGACGCTTTATTCTCTCGCACCGTGTAAACCTTGCCGTTTTTTTCGATAGTCATAACACCCTCCATTTTTTGTTGACTTTTTATTTTGGTTTGATATATAATAGGACTTACGAGGGGCGGTTTCCCGCCCGCTCTGCCTTTGACGATTATTTATCGTCTTTGGTGGTAGCCTTGCAAGGCTTTTGCTTTTTAAGCGTTACAACAACTTTTACACTCTCGACCGTGTCGTTGTTTTCAATCGCTTTTGCAATTTCTTGCAAGGCTTTT
>CATKAP010000194.1 GCA_949746255.1 uncultured bacterium | reverse complement strand
TGAAAGGAGTAAAAAAATGAAGTATATCACAAAAGAATTAATTGTATCAGAATGGCTTTCAGAAGTAAACCGCCATTTAAAGGTTTCAAAAAGGGCTGAAAAAAAGGACGAAAAGTTTTACGATAGCGTTTACAAAAAGCAATGTTCTGTTTTTTTAAGCAATGAAAGCAACTGCTCTATTTATCGCGACCCAAAAGAAGAATTGCGAAAAATAAACGAGTATGTAAACGAATCGGGTATCGACGAAGAGGAACGTTTAAAAAGGTTAGAATTTAAAAAAATACATGAAAAAGTCAACGCTAAAAGAATAGCTCGTGGAATAAAATTCGAATTTGATGAAGAAAAGGCAAAGCGTAAATTTACAAAATTACTGAATAAACGCATAGGTTATTTAAGAATGTTGCCTCAAAACATATTGGACAGGGTTGCGGATATTCGCGTTTTGGCTTTGGGTTACGTTAGCGCGGAGGTAAAAAAATTATTGCGCCTATATTGCGCGGAATTAAAAAGCACCGTCCGCGAGGCTTGGGCGAAGGCTTATTTAATAACGGAGGACGCTGAAAAAAAACTTAAAGAAATAATCGGCTTTAGTTCGCACTATAATTTACTTATAAATGCCGTAGAAGAAAAGGACGGCGATATTTACATTAAAGGCGAAGAGGAAACTATAATTATTGAAAACGGAGAAATAATAGAGGGGAAAGGCAAAGCTGTATATAAATTTGACGACTCAATACCTAATAGCCCGTGGAGCAATATTATCGCCGCGGAATTGTATTGCGAAAATGATAAATTTGAGGCGCATTTTTTCGTGTTCGAATGTAACGAAAACTATGAAGAAGGTAATTGGTATTTGACGGTTAGTGGAACGGACGTACGGCTGATTACAGAATAAAACAAAACGTAAAAATTAAAGTAAAATAAAAAAGGCGCCAAGCGGACCGCTTGGCGCCTTTTTATTTTTCAGTTGTCGTCCAAATTTTCAAATTTAAACAGGTCCGAAGCAAAAAATTCTTCCAACGTGATATTGAAGCCTCTGCAAATGTTTAACGCTGTGTAAAGGTTGCACGATTTACATTTTTTCATAAGCACGTTGGATATGGTGGAATTGGGAACCGCGCTTTCGTTTGCAAGTTTATATTTTGTCCATTTTCTTTCGTCAAGTAATTCTTGCGTGCGTTCTGCGTATGCTTCCGAAATATCCATAGAATTGCCCTCCTTTGTGGTTGTTAAGACAATTCTACTATTACAAATTATGGCATTATTACCAAAAATTGGAAATCGATAATTTTTTTAAAATTTTCTTTTTTTTTTTATTTTTTCTAAAAAAAAGCGTAAAAATTTTACCCGCCGACAAGACGTCGGCGGG
>CATKAP010000193.1 GCA_949746255.1 uncultured bacterium | reverse complement strand
ATGAAAATTTGATAAAAATTAACGTGTTCGGTATTTAAAGAATTTACAAAAATAAAATTATATAATATCATAAATATTAAAGACATGAAAAAAATTTTAAAAACAAAGAGGAACGGCAAATAATTTATGTTTAAACTTTACAAAAAATTACGCCCTTTAGACTGGGTTTTGCTTGCTGTTTTGGTCGGACTGACGGTTTTGCAGGTTTATTGCACAATGACGTTGGTTGATTATACAAGGGATATCATAGCTTCTATAACCATACTTAATTACCGCAATAATCCTTTGTCGTTAGACGAAACGGGAAACCTCGCAAACCTTATAGGATCTTTGGGCGGCTGGGATAATTTATCTGTTGAATCGCTCGCCGGCGCTCTTGCGGGATTGGGCATGACGGAACAGGAAATAGTTTCGATGACCGAACTTTTTATAAAAGTCAAAGATGCTTCCGTAAACGATATTTGGTATAACGGTGGCATGATGCTTGCGGTTGCCGCGGGAAGTATGGCGGCGCAAATTTTCGTAGGTCTTATAGCCTCTTTCGTGGCTTCGAATTTTTCCGCTTCGCTTCGTTCCGCTGTTTATAAAAAAGTGGACGGATTTTCCATTGCCGAAAACAATAAGTTTTCCACGCCTTCTTTAATAACGCGCACAACCAACGACGTGCAGCAAGTGCAGCTTGCTAATATACTTATGTTAAGAATGGCGCTTGCCGCGCCCGTAACTGCAATTTGGGCAATATGTAAAATACAAGCCGCCAATATGCAACTGACGCTGACTACGATAGTCGCTGTAATTTTACTTGTCGCTTTCCTTACGGTGTTGTTAATAGTGGTTCAACCGAAATTTAAAATCATGCAGAAACTTGTTGATAAATTAAACGGAGTTTCTAGAGAAAATTTGACGGGCTTGCGCGTAGTGCGCGCATATAACGCCGAAAATTATATGGGTGAAAAATTCGAGCAAGCCAACATTAATATAACAAAAACGCAATTGTTTACAGGTAGGGTAATGTCGTTAATGTCTCCTGTAATAATGCTTATTATGAACGGTTTGTCGCTTGCTATATATTGGGTTGGCGCTAGCCTTATAAACAAAGGCGCTGTAGATTACGCTACCGTTACTTCGTTTATGTTGTTAACTTCGCAGATAATAATGGCGTTTATGATGGTGCTTATGATGTTCGTCATTCTTCCCCGCGCGCAGGTTTCGGCTCAGCGTATAAACGCCGTTCTCGATACTCCGCTATCCATTAAAGAGCCGGAACGCGAAGCCGAGCTTACAGAAAGCGGTACTGTGGAATTCAAAAACGTGTCTTTCAGGTATCCGGATGCGGAAAATTATGTTATTCGCAATATTAGTTTCAGGGCGAATAAGGGCGATACGGTCGCTTTTATCGGTTCGACGGGAAGCGGAAAATCCACGCTTATAAACCTGGTTCCCCGTTTTTTTGACGCCACGGAAGGACAGGTGCTCATTGACGGGGCGGACGTCAGAAAAATAAAACAGAAAACTTTACGGCGTATTATAGGTTATGTTCCGCAAAAAGGAGTGCTTTTTACGGGTACGGTTAAAGAAAACATTGCTTTCGGTAATCCGTCGCTTTCCGACGAAGATGCCGTCGCAGCCGCTAAGGTTGCCGAGGCCGACGAGTTTGTAAGAAATTTTGAAAACGGTTACGATTCGCTTATTTCTCAGGGAGGTAAAAACGTTTCCGGAGGACAAAAACAAAGGCTATCCATTGCCCGTGCCGTTGCGGTAAAACCCGAAATATTTATTTTCGACGACAGTTTTTCCGCGTTGGATTATAAAACGGACAAAAAAGTTCGCGCTAATTTAAAAGAAGCCGCAAAAGGTGCTACCAAACTGATAGTTGCCCAAAGAATAGGCACTATTATGGACGCAGATAAAATAGTCGTTCTTGACAGCGGCGACGCAGTGGGAGTGGGTACGCACAAAGAATTGCTTGAATCGTGCCCTGTTTACAGAGAAATTGCTCTTTCGCAACTTTCAAAGGAGGAACTCGGTTTATGAAACCCGCAAATTTCTCAAATACCGCCGAAGGACGTAAAGGCGATATAAAGTATCTGATCAAAGCTATAAAACCTTATTATTTCAGAATTGCGCTTGTATTTATTTTTGCCGTAATTTCATCCGTTCTTGCGGTTCTGGCGCCTCAGTGGCTTTCAAAACTTACCAATGAAATTGCCGATAACGCGGCGACAAGAACTATAAATATGCAAACGATAATGAATTTTGCTATTATTCTTATTGTCTTTTATTCTGTCAACGCGGTTTGCCATTATCTCGCTAACTTTATAATGACGGGGGTCACGCAAAAATACGTTAAGTCCGTGCGCAGCAATATTTCGCGTAAAGTTAATATTGTTCCTTTGAACTATTTTGATAAGCATCAGTACGGCGATATGCTATCCGTTATAACCAACGACGTTGATACAATAGGTCAGTCGATGGATCAGGCGGTGGCAACTTTCCTTAACGCGGTTGTTATGCTTTTGGGCGTGCTTATCGCGATGTTTGTAACGGCGTGGCAAATGGCTTTGACCGTGCTAACGGTTTTACCTTTTATGCTAATTATGCTGTTTATTCTTACTAAACTTGCAATGCCGCAATTCAGAAAAAATCAAAAAATTCTGGGCGACATGAACGGTAAGGTTGAAGAGAATTATTCCGGACATACGGTGATAAAGGCTTTCGACGCCGGCGAAAGAATGACGGGCGAATTTGAAAAAATAAATAAAAAATTAAAATTCGCGGTTTTTAAAGGTCAGTCGATCGCAGGATTTATGCAACCGGCGCTCAATTTTATTTCTTATTTTGCCTATGCGGCTGTATGTGTTGTCGGCGGCATATTAATGTGCTCGGGAGAATCTTCGGTCACTTTCGGAACAATTACCGCCTTTTTGGTTTACGCAAATTTATTCCAAAGCCCTATGAGCCAGCTTGCTCAGGCAATGAGCAATTTGCAAATGGCTTCAGCGGCGGCGGGGAGAGTTTACGAATTTCTCGAACAACCCGAACTTTCCGATGAAACTGGCAAAACGAGAAAACTTCTTGATGAAAACGGTAACGGAAAAATACGCGGCGATGTTGAATTTCGCAACGTGAAGTTCGGTTATAATCCCGAAAAAATAATAATTCCGGACTTTTCCGCAAAAATAAAAGCCGGCATGAAAGTTGCTGTCGTAGGTCCTACCGGAGCGGGAAAAACAACGCTTGTAAATCTTTTAATGCGTTTTTACGAGCTTAACGCCGGAGAAATTTTGATAGACGGCGTGCCGGTCAGTGAAATGAGCCGTGCCGAAGTTCATGATATTTTCGGAATGGTATTGCAGGATACGTGGATGTTCGAGGGAAGCGTCAGAGATAACATTCTGTTTTCAAAAACAGACGTAAGCGAAGAACGGTTAAAGGAGGTTTGCCGCGAAGCCGGAATTTCGCACTATATTCATACTTTGCCGGGCGGTTTGGATTACGTTATTGAGGACGAAGCTAATATCTCCGGAGGACAAAAACAGTTGATTACCATAGCCCGCGCTATGGCTGAAAACGCGCCTCTTCTGATTCTGGACGAAGCTACTTCCAACGTTGACACTAGAACGGAGGAAGTGATTCAAAGGGCGATGGATAAACTTACTCAAGGCAGAACAAGTTTTGTTATAGCGCACAGGCTTTCTACTATAAAGAACGCCGATTTGATTCTTGTTATGAAAGACGGCAATATTATAGAGCAGGGCAATCATGAAGGGCTTATGGAGCAAAACGGTTTTTATGCTAATTTATATAATTCGCAATTTGCCGGCGAGTGAAAATTGTGATGTAGGTGCGCCGCAGCTTTTCAAAGCTGCGGCGCGTTTTTTATAAGCAATATGTTGAAAAGTCAACTAAATGCTTGACAAGTCAATATTGCAGTGATAAAATACAAAACGTATAATTTCAGAGTAAAGGAGTTAAGTATGGAAGAAACCAAAAAATCCCGCCGTTGGCTTAAAATTCTGTGTATTATCATGGCCGTATTTTTTGCTGTCGTTGCGGTGCTTGCCGTAACGTTCGTGTGTGTTTGGAATGATGAAATTTCAACAGTGAACAGTTTTAAACACCTTCGCGGCAGAAACAATGACAATAAAGAGGGTTCGGTTTACAGTATGACGGTAAAAGGAGGCTTCTACTTTGACGAGTTTTTGGAAAATGGAGGAGCTTCCACGGATAAAGAACTGATAAATTTCATAACGGGAAACATAACCAAGGGCTTAATAGACATGACTATTGAGGAAACGGATATAGGCTGTTCGTCGTTTACTGCGGTTACGGAGAGCGGCGATAAGTTGTTTGCCCGCAATTATGATTTCGATATGACTAACGTATGCTTAACTTTATGCGATCCCGGCAACGGTAGACACAAATCTTTTTCTACAGTTGACCTTGCTTACGTTGGAATGGACGAAGATAAGGATGTCGGCGGGTTAATGGATAAGATAACTTGTCTTGCTTCGCCTTATGCTCCGTTGGACGGAATAAACGATGCGGGCGTCAGTTGCGGAATATATATGTCTTATCAGGGTTTGGAAGAAACCGTTGCGACCAATCAAAATGATGCAAATAAGAAAAATATAACTTCAACTACCATGCTCAGAATGGTTCTCGACTATGCCGATAACGTAGACGAAGCGGTGGAGCTTATAAAACAATATAATCTTCACGATTCAGCCAATACTTCTTTTCATTATATGGTAGCGGACGCTACCGGTAAAAGCGCTGTTTTGGAATGGGCGCCGGCAAACGGAAATTATGCAACGGATAACGACGGTTCCGCGCGTGAACTTAAAGTGTTTTACAATACCGACCCGATGTTTGCCGAAATTCAGGGAGACAGTCAAGTGAAATTTCAATCGGTTACTAACTTTTTATTAACTCCCGGTTATTATCTCGGAACGGATAATAATCTTGTAGAAGAAGAAATGTACGGTCTCGACCGTTACGATTTCATAAACGGTAAACTTGCCGAAACAAAAGGCGTAGTGAAAGACGAACAGGCTGCAATGGATATTCTTGCCGGCGTGGGACGCCGAACCTGGGGCGAAGGCGGCGGTTGCACGGTACACAGCGCGATTTATAATTTAACAAAGAAAACCGTTCTTTGGGTTGCAAATGAAAATTACGGCGACCGTACGGCGTATTATCAGTACTCTTTTGAAACCGGTAAATTAACGCAAATGTCTTAAATTTTTCGTTTACGCCGCCGCACAGCCGTGAGGCGGCGTAAATAAAATTAATAAAAAAATATGTATAAATAGCGTTGAAAATTACTTGACAAAATTTATGGCATATATTATTATAGGTAAGCGTTGTGCGTAAAAGCAAATTCCTTTTTAAGGGCCTTTAGCTCAGTTGGTTAGAGCGGTCGGCTCATAACCGATTGGTCCGCGGTTCGAGTCCGTGAAGGCCCACCAAAATAAGTAAGCAAACAATGAGTTACATATAAAGTGAGCGATTGGCTCATACCGAAAGGTAACTTTGAATTTGTAAATAATTATTAGTTATATT
>CATKAP010000192.1 GCA_949746255.1 uncultured bacterium | reverse complement strand
GGTTTTCTCCTAAATAGAGCAAAGACAGTCTACATATTGCTGAAATTTAATGCGTTTTATCTGCGGCCTGTTCCCATTCCACAACAAATAATCCGCATCTTTGTCTCTATCAATAATCTGCCGCAACTTATTTTGCCCAATGCGAAAATATGCAGCAGCTTCATCAACAGAAAGTGTGTATTTTTTCCATATAGGAATATCAATCATTTTTTGCTCCTTCCCGCAACTATCTATAATTGCATCATAATTTTTCACTCCTTCTGCTTTCTTGTTAGATTCTGAAAACTTTTTTGATTATATAAAACTCATAAAGTGTGTTGTCTTGTTTAATTAAAAAATAACTTTTACTCAAAACATCCTCGGATTTTTCTCCGATTGAAAGATTTTCCACATATTGAGAGGCGTTTTCCTCCCAAAATGTCTGTATTACAGGTATTTTTACGATGACACTTTCGATGACATAATAAGCGCACTTTATCACGCTAAAATCTGTCCAAATTGCCTTAGTTTAAGCAGTTTTCACGATGACTATAGTATCACCACGCAACATATCTGTTAGGTATCGCAAGAATATATCTTACACGTGCATATGCGTTGCGGAAGTTCTTTGCTTCGTCTTTTGCCTTTAGCGTCATATTGACTGGCTCCAAGTTTGATTTCAAGCAGGCGGTATAGCTGGCAATTTTGTCAACAGGTAACTTCCTAACCTGATCACGGATTACAGATCGTGCCTTTATTTCACCGTTAAACAATCCGTTCAGAATCAAGGTGCTTAATTCGTCCCGTTGTAACTCCGGGCTTCTGGATTTGTCCACTACTGGATTAATAGTCTGATACGTATTCATCCCTCCCTACACTTTGTCAAATCGATCTTGCCCGTCAGGGCCAAACTTTTATCTTGGAGTCTATGCCGCCTCAAAGCGGCAAATAGACACAAAGATAACAAAAACCTTTTCCCCGAGCAGGGGAACAAAACCTTTTCGCTGTGCCGAACAAAAACTTTCCCCCTGTGCGGGGACATATATAGCTGATAAGGATACTTGTGGATGGTTTTCTTATATAGAAAGATTCCCCCCATTTGTATCCAGCATCTCATTATGCCACTACTGGATTAACGACTTTCCACACTCTATTGTACTTCTTAACCTCTCCTCCCTCTGTTATAGTCTTGGTGTAAACTAATATCCTATGAGGGTATCCACTTTCTTTTAGTACATTATTTAAGGTGTCAATTCGCTTCAGCAGTTTCCCCTTTTTGTTGGTTGCGTGGATTTCTTCTATTAAAGGAATACGGTCTTTTGGAGTTAGCATTTCAATACCAGAAATACTGTCAAGAAAATCTCGCAAATTCGACTTTTTAGTGGAGATCGTGCTATACACATACTTATCTTTTTCCACGATATAGAATCCAAACCATTTGGCAAGATATTTATTGTATCCTTCGTTTTCTTCTAACATTTTCGGCAGCAGATTGTTACATAAAAACATCAGCCGTGAAATTTTTGCCTCATTATTAGCTTTCACATATAACGCTTGTCCATCTGTATCATACTTAACAAATCGGTTTACCACAAGGTGATTGTCACTGTTCTGTCTTTTGTTGGAAATGTGGTACTCATATTCGTCTGTATCCCTTTTAATAATTGAGCGTATATCTGATTGGATCGAATGTAGAAGGCCATTAAGCTGTTGCTTGGTTCTTCCACGTATATAGAGGTCAATGCTGTCCCTCTTATGAACAATTCTTTTGCGCCCAACACATTGGATCACGGCTTCAGGCTCCAGTACGTCTACCACAATAGTATCTATTGCAGAGTCCCGAAGGTTAAATCCACTATCCAAAGCACACGTTGTAACTAAAATAGCAGTAGGAAAAGTCTCATCCTGAACAATAGACGCTATCAAGGATTCATCCATGTACTTCTTATATTTGCTATTATATTTTGAGCAGGAAAAAATCATGGATTTTTCAAATTTCTGGTACAATTTCAATGCTTTTTCTGTGCTTTGAATAAAAAATACAGCTTTTCCACCACGCTGAATAACTTCTGTGGCAATATGTTCTAATTGATCATCACCATAAAAGAAGGTCAATGTATTAATGTACCCATAGCTATAAGGAATATTGCATTGATG
>CATKAP010000191.1 GCA_949746255.1 uncultured bacterium | reverse complement strand
ATGCAGCACCATTTCCAAGTGAAGTAGTTGTTTTTACAGAGCAAAATTATGATGATGAAATTAAAACATTATCAGACTTAGGATTTTGGATCAAATTAAAAGAGTAGGTGGTAAATATAAAATATGTTGGCAGCAAATCACGAATTGCCAAGCATATTGTTCCAATTATTCAATCATACATAGATCAAACAGATGCCAGTTTCTATTTAGAGCCTTTTGTCGGGGGGGGCAAATGTAATTGATAAAATTTCTTGTAACAGAAAAATTGGATATGACATAAATCATTATTTGATTGAACTGTTTAAACATAGAGATTTGATTTGCAAATTGCCTGATGAAATCACAAAAGAGGAATATGATGCAGTACGAAAATCTTTTCAGACTGGAGATGGCAAATATCCAGATTGGTATATAGGAGCAGTAGGATTTCTTGCATCTTATAATGGAAAGTTCTTTGGCGGTAGGGCTGGTATTGTTAAAACAAAAATTGGGACAACACGCAACTATTATGATGAAGCAAAGCGTAACCTTTTATCACAACTCCCGCAGTTAAATGATGTGATATTTGGCGAGTCTGATTATAGGCAGCTTGATATGTCGCAGTTTAAGCGTGGTGTAATTTACTGTGATATTCCTTACAAAAATACAACGGGGTATCAGGATACCTTTAATCATACAGGGTTTTGGCAATGGGCTGAAGAATGTTCCAAAGAAAATATAGTTCTGGTATCAGAACAAGTTGCTCCTGATAAGTGGCAATCTGTATGGTCAAAGCCAGTAAAAAGAACACTGGACAATGCCTCACGGATTGACATTACGGAACAACTATACATATTCAGTGAATAACAATATTTCTAAACGGAAAGGATGACATTATGACTTCTACACTTCGTATTAAAAATTTGGTAATTCTCGTTATTTGTGCAGCTATTGTGGCTTGTGTGTTGGCCTGTTGCTCACCTCATCCTGAACTCGTTCCAGTATTTTAACATGGAGAACGGTATGAACAAGATTACCCAAACTTGGGGGGGGCAAGCAGAACCATTTGAAAACGGTAAGCTGAGATACAATGTTATTTTCAATGCTGATTGTGTTGATGGTATGTCGCATATGCCAGACAAGTCAGTGGATTTGATTGTAACTGATCCTCCGTATCTCATTAACTATAAAAGCAATCGGCGTGTGGTCAAAGAGAAATTTGATAGGATTCAAAATGATAAGAATGCAGAGCAGATTATTCAGGATGCGTTGAGTGAATATTATCGTATTCTTAAAGATGATTCTGCAATCTATATGTTCTGTAGCTGGCATCATATTGAATTCTTCAAGACAGAATTTGAAAAGTATTTCAATCTAAAGAACATTTTGATTTGGAACAAAAACAATCATGGCAGCGGTGATTTGCGTGGAGCATATGCACCAAAGTATGAAATGATTTTGTTTGGTCACAAAGGCAGGGCATTGTTCCAAGAGAAGCGAGTAGCTGATGTTATTGATTGTGCAAAAGTTTCTTCATCAAGACTGGTGCATCCAACTGAAAAGCCAACAGATTTGTTAGAATTGTTTATCAGAAACAATAGCAAACCGAATGATATTGTCTTTGATGGATTCATTGGTGGCGGTTCAACTGCATTAGCAGCATTACATACAGGCCGAAAATTTATCGGTTATGAATTGGATGAGAAATATTATCAGATTGCTTGTCAGCGAGTAGATCAAGAAATGAAAGGGTGTTGAAATGCAACCTGTTTTCCCGGAATATATACAATTTTTGAAAAGCCATAATTGTGATACTAACTGGTTTCGAGAGAACACTTTTTGGCTTGACAATAATATTGTAAAAGCCTTCAAGCGGGGGGGGCAGATAGTTTCATTATATCGAGTATCTGTTGATGATAATTTATGCTTAACCTTAACAAAACATAAGCAAAACAAAAATTTTGATTATTTTGAAACATGGCAAAAGACAATTCAAAGAAATCAAGATAGGCTTTGCCAGATAGAGCAAGATAGCATAAGTTTGTTAAGGCAACAGGGGTTAAATACAGATCGAAGAATTATAAATACAAATTCTACTGGCAAAGATAGCATGGTTGCAACTTATCTTGCTAAAAAAGCTGGTTTGAATTTTGAGACATTCTTTAATGTAACAACCCTTGATGTAGCAGAAAGTAATCAAATGGCTAAGAGAAATGGGTATCAACATATTTTTCCTGATCCACAGTATGGAGGGTTTTATCAATATGTTCATAACAGCGGAATGATACCAAATAGATTTACCAGATTTTGTTGTCAATACTTCAAAGAGAGGCCAACAGTTGACTATTTCAATGCAGATGAAAAACTTTTGCTCGTGTTTGGTATTCGCAATGAAGAAAGTAATCAACGATCAAACTATGATGATATTATAAAAAATCCATTATGGGGCAATCGTGATTGGATAGGGGTTTTACCTATTCGCAAGTGGACAGAGTTGGATATTTGGCCTTACATTCTTGCTGAGAATATTGAAATAAATCCGAAGTATAAGTATGGATATACCAGAGTTGGATGCGGAATTGCTTGCCCGTATTATACAAAATACACATGGGTTCTTGATAAATATTGGTATCCATATCTTTATAATCGCTGGAGAGATATTCTTCGTAATGATTTTGTCAGCAATAATAAATGGCTGATTATGAATTGCACAATTAAAGAATATGTCACAAAAGCATGGACAGGCGGTGTATTTCGTATAGAACCAACAGATGAAGTTATTCAAGAATACGCAGAATATTCCGGGCTTGATATAGAAGTTGCAAAAAAATATTTCAACCGTTTCTGTTCAAATGGTTGTATTAATAAACGGAGTCAACCATTAAAAATTAAAGATAAAAACACTATAGCGATGAATATGAAAATGTTTGGTCGTGATATTGAAAGATTCAAATGCAAAAAGTGTTTGATGAAAGAATTTGGCTGGTGCAAAGAACAGTGGGATCAACAAGTACAAAGTTTCAAAGAACAAGGTTGTAAATTATTTTGACGGAGGTTGTATGTTCGGTAAGAAACAACGACAGATTTTTGAATTATAAAATCGTGTTAGAGAGTTAGAAAATATTCTTTGTCCATTTAATCAGCATGATTTTGTTGAAATAGATAGAGTTTATGATGGCGGTGATCCTATTTATTCAAGAGAAGAATGGATTATATCTTGTGAATGTCGAAGATGTCATAAAAAGATTATTAAAACGGAGTTTTAAGGAGTGATGTAATGAAAATTTATTATGCTCATCACGTTTGGAAGTATGGTACGCCGATTGAGGATTATGAACTTGAATGTATCAAAAAGAAATTCGATTCTGCCGAGATTAT
>CATKAP010000190.1 GCA_949746255.1 uncultured bacterium | reverse complement strand
TTACATATTTTTAGGTTTAGTATAAAAGAGCGCTATGCCGTTACGGCAAAGCGCTCTTATCGAAGATGAATATTTACATTATATAAGACGATAAAATCTCAAAAGAATTATAATTTTTTGACGGCTTCAATTCAATTTGTTTTGTTTCCGTGTTTTTGCCGCATAAATAATACGTTTCAGTGGAATAACGCAATAGTCCCATGGGTTTGTCATATACACGTAAGGAAAAACCGAAACTGTTTTCGTTAAGGTTGTATTTAAAAGAATGCTTCCAATCTTCGTTCGCTGTAAAATAAGCTATTTTTTCGTAGTTTTCCAATCCCTTGGTAAAATCGATATATTTGAAGTCGGCGTTAAATTGTCCCGCGTCGCCCAAATCAATTATGGCTTCATTTTTGGTATTCTTAACATGAGATAAAACACGTCCGTTAATATTATAACAAGGCGTTGATACGGCCGGTGGGTCAACAGCTAACAGGACGATTCTTCCGTCAATAAGCATTTTGTCTTCCGGGTGCCATAGTTGGGAATGTTGATTGAAACGGGATAAAATTTTACGGGAAGACGAAGTTTCTAAGCGCCATCTTTTATCGGCTTGCAGGCTTTCTACCTGATAATAATATTCTTTTCCGTCTTTTTGGTGCAAACTGCTGTTCAAAGCTCTGTAAATTTGAAAATCGGAAGAGCAGAAGTAAGTGTAAAGGTCGAAGTTATCCCGTTCAAAAATATTAACGTAAGTAAAATCATAAATATTTTCGATGTTATCGGGGCGTTCTTCGTCCTCTACAAAATATATATTTTTATGTTTATCTTGAAAATAATCGCCGTTGCATTGTTTGCCGACCAAATTTAATTCTACCGTATCGTCGTGATAGTTTATATAATAGACTTCATGTCTGAAATCTTCTATTAAGTCGCTCCGCATGCTTGTATTGGTTCGCAACAGTCCGCTTTTTAAATCAATCTGAACGGAATAGTTGTTCCATTCCGTAAGTATCCCCGCGTTCATGCAAGCGTCGTATATCGAATAAATATTTTTGGAAACCAAATCCACAGCAATTACGGTATTGGAATCGTCGATAGTAAAGTAAGGTTCGTTTGCTTTACTGTCTTTATAGTGATGGATACCTTGTGCGCCGCTATACCGTATGTTGTCGTTATATTTTCTGTTTTCGGTAATGCCCACGTACAGAAAATCGTTCATAACGCAGTATTGGTTTATAACTCCAAATTTTTGAATTTCTCCGTTGCCTATCTCCTTTGAATTAAACTTGTTTTTAAACAGCACGTTTTCAAGCTCAAAATTCTTGTTGATAACCATAAAATCTACTGCGAACGTAGCGTCCGTCTTTTTTAAAAATTCGGTGTCGAAAACAACGTTGGGTTCGTTGTTATTTGTTACGAAAACAGTATCGTTTTTATCGGCTATTGCAAACCCTATAACGTTTTCGTTGGCAAATCGTGAGTCTTTCAATAAGGCGTTGATTTTGTCATTAAAGCTTTTAGGCATTAATCCGAAAAACAGACCCAAAATCAGCGCGGCGGTAAATATAACCGCTAAAACTGTACTGCATATCGCAATCTTTGTTTTTTTTGTCATTTTTGCGCCTCATTTGAAAATTCTTACTTACATTATATAATAAATAATTGCAAAAGTCAATATCTAAAAAAATTATGACGCTTTCGGTTTTTTTGTTGACTATCGTTAAAATAAGTGATAGAATAATGATATCATAAAGATATCAAGAGGAAAATTTATGGAAGAAATTCTGGTGGCGGAAAAGCTGAAAAAGAGTTTTAAGCTTTCTTTAAAACAGCGCAAGCTGGAAAAGACCGACGTTTCCGTAAAGGTTGCGGTGGACGATTTGTCTTTTTCCGTGTTTCGCGGCGAAATTTTCGGGTTGCTCGGTCCTAACGGAGCGGGTAAAACAACTACTTTAAGAATGTTGGCAACGCTTATTAAACCCGATAGCGGAAATGCTTATATCGGCGGTAAAAGCGTAGTTACCGATGAGAAAGACGTACGTAGAAAAATAGGTTTTTTGACAAGCGAGTTGCGTTTGGACGATTTTTTTACCCCAAACGAGTTGTTTTATTTTTTCTCCGATTTATATGGGGTCGAGCGGGCTGCGGCTACTACGAGAAAATCCGCGCTGTTTTCCAAATTCGGCATAGATAAGTTTGCGGAAGTTAAGTTCGGCGAACTGTCCACCGGTATGAAGCAAAAGGTTTCATTGGTAATATCCATTGTTCACGACCCCGAACTTATTATTTTCGACGAGCCTACAAACGGGCTTGACGTGCTTACGGCTAAGGTAGTTACCGATTTTTTGGAAGAACTGAAAAGAAGCGGTAAAACTATAATTCTTTCCACGCATATTTTTGCTCTGGTAGAGAAGCTGTGCGACAGAGTGGGTATAATAATAAACGGCAAACTTGTTTCGCTTTCCGATTTGGATACCCTAACTAAAGCCGGCAGTTTGGAAGACGCGTTTTTCAAGCTGTACAGAGAAACTACGGGAGAAAATATATGAAAAACGTTTTAACTATCATTAAAAAAGAATTCACCCGCTTTTTTAAGGACAAGCGAATGATTTTAACAATATTATTGCCGGGTTTATTGATATATTTGATTTATTCCGTAATGGGAACGGCATTTTCGAAAATAGGCGCAATTCCGGAAGATTATAAACCGAGCGCGTACGTATACGGCGCTCCTTCGGATATTGCCGGAGTATTGGAAAGCGCGCTCACGGTAAACGGAGAAATTACGGATTCTGCAACAGCGAAAGCAAAAGTGGAAGACGGCAGTTTGGAAGTAGCGGTAATTTTTTCGGATAATTTCGAACAGAATTACGGCGGTGAAAACGTGCCGGAAGTAGAAATTTATTACAACACCTCCAACGATAATTCGTCTTTTGCTTATCAGCTCGTTTCAACTGTTTTGGGAGCGTTTACTAAACCGGCTTTTACAATAAATTCGGGCGGAGAGAAATATAATCTTGCCAGCGAGGAAAGCGCCACTAAAAGAATAATGTCAATGATTGTTCCCATGCTGATGTTTGCATTGCTCGCTTCGTCGTGTATGGCGGTAGCTCCCGAGTCGATAGCGGGAGAAAAGGAACGCGGCACAATGGCAACCATGCTTATTACACCCGTAAACCGTGCGGAAATTGCGCTCGGCAAGATAATAAGTTTAAGCTGTTTTGCTTTGCTCGGCGGAATTTCCAGCTTTATAGGCGTAATATTTTCTTTGCCAAAACTTGCGGGAAGCGCAATTAATTTAGGCGCTATTCCGTACGGCGTAGGTGAATATTTTATGTTGTTCGGAATTATAATCTCTGTAGTTCTGGTAATAATATCGGCGTTTTCCGTTCTGTCTGCGCTTGCAAAAAGCGTCAAGGAAGCTGGCGCGCTTATAGGACCTTTAATGATGGTTATTATAGTGCTCGGGCTTGTTTCGATGTTTGCTTCGTCGGCTTCGGTGGGACTGTACGCAATTCCTCTTCTGGGCAGCGGGTTGGCAATGTCGGCAATAATGTCCATGTCTGTTCAGCCTTTGGGCGTAGCTCTTGCAATAATTTCCAATTTGGTTTTAACGGCGCTTTTGGTGGTTTTGCTTGCTTTTATGTTCAAGAGTGAAAAAATTATGTTTAAAAAATAATTGAGAAAAAATTAAACCGCCCGCGAATATTTTCGCGGGCGGTTAATATTAAAAAAAAGCCGTGCAGTCTTTTTTGCCGAAACGAACCGAAGCGTAAAC
>CATKAP010000189.1 GCA_949746255.1 uncultured bacterium | reverse complement strand
CGGCAAGGCAGACATAGATGCCCAGGCCCCAGAAGGACGGGCCGGAGGCTTCGCGGGAATTGGGTTCACGTTCCATGGTATCCCTCCTGAAAGTTATCATTGGGTGTAGTTTACCCCAAAAGCGGAGAAATGTCAAATGGGAGAAACGATTCCAACCGCCGGAATTTATCTCAACGCCGTAGGAGTCGCCCCCCTGGGCGACCCCTACGGCGTTGTTCCAACTCCCCCGGCCCACCACTTGATTGCCAGCACTGGGACTTCCCAGGGGATCCAAGGGGCGGGAGCCCTTCTGCCGAGGGGTCTGGGGCCACCGGAGGGCCCCAGCAGTTTTCTTTTCCCCGCAAGGCTTTTTCTTTTGCCGTCAAAAGAAAGAGGGTTGTTCTACCGCACAAAAGTTTTGCAAAAATGCAAACTCTAACGCTTTTTTGCACGCCTTTTCATTCCCCTTACATCGAAACATGCAAAAATCACCCCCATGTAACCTACTTATGAAAGGTACCTTTCACCCGGTGGGGCTTTTCGCCGTAACTGCTTAGCATGCGAAGGGGAAACCGGGCCGCCGCCTCGGCCAGGCGGCATCATCCGTATCAACCCAATGGAAAGCTTTCCGGCGTCAAAATGCACTTCATTCCCTCGCATCCGCGCGAGCGCGAATGTTCGTACATTCCGTGATTTTTCCTTTTCAAATCCAACCCGCTTCGCTGGGCTTCGATTTGGTAAAGAAATGCAAAATTTCTACTTTGTAGGTGCGACCCTTGCGGTCGCCCGGGAAATGCTTCATTACGGTTCATCCGTTCTGCCCAGCAGATAATCCACACTGACCTGATAAAAATCCGCAGCCTTCATCAGAACGGCCAGGGGGATTTCGCGAATCCCATTTTCATAATTGCTGTAAGCGCTTCTCGTAATCCCCAAGTAATCCGCAACTTGCTGCTGCTTCAGGTCTCTGTCTTCCCGTAAATCTTTTAATCGCTTTATTACCATAAAATCACCGTTTTTATTATACATGACACAAAATGTGTTATTGACTTTTGACACATATTGTGTCATAATAATTTCGAGGTGATTTATATGTCAGAAAACAAAACCTGCAAGGACTGCAAATTTTTCATTCAGCACTATCGAAAATCCGGAAAGCGGTACACCTGGGTCAACTGCGGACACTGCACAGAACCGATGCTGAAATCCCGGGGCCCGGCCACAAAAGCCTGCCCCCGATTCCAAGAAAACCCCCCGTCGATTGACGGGGGGTGCATGTTTAATCCTCGTTTGCCTTTGCGTCGGCAATGACCTTCTGCTGGACGTTCTGGGGCGCTTCCTCGTAGCGCACGAATTCCAGCGTAAAGTACCCTCTCG
>CATKAP010000188.1 GCA_949746255.1 uncultured bacterium | reverse complement strand
GCAAAAACTGCTTGGGCATCAGAAAATAGATACAACCATGCAGTATGCAATGGTTAAACAGAGCAATGTAAAACTTGCTCATAGAAAATATATAGGATAGTGAATATAGATGGTTGAATGGATTAATTGTGAATTAGGAAATCTTGTTACATTTCAAAGAGGACATGATTTACCTAAAATTTCTATGAAAGGTGAAAATTTTCCTGTTGTTGGCTCAAATGGTATTATAGGTTATCATAATGAATACACAACAGAAAGTCCTTCTCTAACGATTGGAAGAAGTGGTAATGTTGGAAAACCGTTTATTCATTATGGTAAAAGTTGGTCTCATAATACAACATTATATGTGAAAGAGTTTAAAAATTCTGATCCAACATTTATGTATTATTATCTTATAACCATGAATTTATCAAATTATGCTGGCGGAAGTGCTGTGCCAACATTGAATAGAAATCATATTCATACACTACCAGTTTGTGTGCCTAAAGAACTATCTGTTCAGCAAAAAATAGGACATTATTTTAAACTGTTAGATGATAAAATCGAATTAAATAATCAGATAAACGATAATTTAGCGGCTTAGATTTCGATGTTAGATACATCTATTTCGCCTGACATCAATTTTGTAAGTAAAACATCTCGAAGATTTGAGAGTCGTTTGTTTTCTAAGCGATTATTTACAATCTGCTCAATCATAGGTGTGGTTATTTCATCAAAACAGTTGAGAGAATCTTCGTCAGGCAGATAGATTTCAAAGGCATCATAATCTTTCTTGCCGATATGAATGACCGTAGTTGCAACTTGAGTTTGTTCAATAACATTTAACAAAGGTTTTATCGTATATAGGAGAAATGCTTTACCGTTAGGTCGCTTGTTTTCAAAAATGCATACCCGTTGATTAAGCCAAGCTTCCTCATTACCCCAAAGGTATGGTCTAAATTCTCCGTCCATTCCGACTACAACATCACCAGGTTGGATTAAATGACCTTTCGGATGTTCTTCTGTGGTGTATGTAACAAACTCTTGCTCTTTCAAGTCACGAATACGAATGATAGGTTTGCCAAGTCCTTCGGTATTGAACAATTTAGAAGCAAAAGGAGCACCATATATTATGTTTGCAATTGAATATATATCTGTTTTATTCCAGTTTGCTGGCTTTGTACCACTATACGGTTCAAAATCAACGAACCAAGACTTATAAAGAGCCTGCATTTGCTGCTCTAAATTATCGTTTATATTATTAAACTTAATTATAAATAGAAAGGATAAAAAATGAGCGTTGCAAAATCTAAATCTAATTTATCAG
>CATKAP010000187.1 GCA_949746255.1 uncultured bacterium | reverse complement strand
TCCGCAACCGTTTTCATTAGCGATATCGGGAATAGCGGAGAGCATGTGTTTTACGGTATCCGCTTCCTCCTCGCCCATTTCCGAAAGAAAAGAAAAATGTTTTTTGGGAACCGCGAGAAGATGAACTTTCACTTTTGGCTCTATATCCTTGAACACAAGCATTTTACCGTCCTCGTAAACTTTTTGAGAAGGAATTTCGCCCTTTATGATTTTACAAAAAACGCATTTTTCGTCACACATATTTTTCACTCCTTTAAACAAGTTCGGCCAGCGCGCCGTCCCTGAAATTTTTTATGATTTTAACGTTCGCTTTAACACCGCTTTCCATAAAGGCGGGCACGTAAACTCTTATATAGTTGCCGGTGTAACCTACCGTATAGCCGTCAACCGTTTCTTCGCTTATAAAACTTAAACTTTTATCGGTAAACCCCGATATATACTGCAACGAAGCAGTGTTTGCCGCTTGTAATAACCTGTGCAGTCTTTCCGATTTCACGCCGGACGGAACATCCTTTAACCTGTATGCCACGGTGCCCTCGCGGGGAGAAAAAGCAAACGAATGCACACGCGCGAACCTCGCCTCGTCTATCATGGAAAGACTTTGCAAAAAGTCCTCCTCCGTTTCCGTTGCGAATCCCGCAATAATATCGGTGGTTATCGCCGCGGCAGGGAAAAATTTATAGATAAGATTGCATTTTTCAAGATATTCTTCACGCGTATAACGTCTGTTCATAGCTTTTAATACAGAGTTGCTTCCGCTTTGCAAAGACAAATGAAATTGTTCCGCAAAGTCCGGTAGTTCTTTTAACGCCCGCAACAACTCTTCGGTTATGATATTACACTCCAAAGAACCGAGACGTATGCGCTTTTTAACGGATTTAAGTTCGTTTATCAGTGTGACAAGATTATTTCCGTCGTAATTGTAAGAAGAAATGTTTATGCCGTTCAGAACTATTTCCGGACAGTCGCACAAAGAAATTTCCAGTAAAATATCTTCTGTTTTACGCGACCTCTCCCGTCCGCGAAGATAAGGTATAACGCAATATGAGCAGAAATTGTTACAACCGTCCTGTATCTTGATAAAAGCGCGGGTTCTTGTCTGTTTGGGAAATAAAAGTCCGCAATCGTCACAGTCGTAAACGGACGCAACGGCGGATATAACTTTGGCTTTGTCGCGCGCACCGAATACAAAATCAACACCCTTTTTAGCAAAAGCTTCCGCCGACTTTTCCGAAGCGCAACCGCAAACTATGATTTTTGCCGAAGGATTGAATTTTCTTGCGCGCGTTATAAGCTGACGGCTCTTTCTTTCCGCTTCCCGCGTTACGGCGCAAGTGTTTAAAATATACAAGTCCGCGGCGGTAAGCTCGCCGCTCACATCCCAACCGAGACTTTCTAAAGAAGCCATTACGGCTGCGCTTTCAGTTTCGTTCACCTTGCATCCCAGAGTAAATACAACGGCCTTCATTTAAGTTCTCCGAGCGAATAAGCAGCTAGCGCACATACGGTAATAGCGGCTGTTTCCGCACGCAATATACGCTTTCCAAGCGAAACCCCGAGAAAACCGTAAGACTTTGCAAATTCAAATTCACTATGTGAAAAACCGCCTTCGCTACCCACGACCAACACCGTGGAACCCGTTAAATTTTCAAAGCCGCTTTCCGACTTCTCCAAAAATTCGCACGCGAACATTTTGTTTTTATAGTTTTCGGCGGATTTAACAGCCGCTTTAAAATTTTCAAAATATTCCGCTTTTGGCGCGCGAGAACGCAAACACTGTTTCGCCGCCTCACGCGCCACTTTATTAAGCCTTTCAAGTTTGTTTTCGTTCATATACGCGGAACAATATTCCGAGTTGAACACACCTATGCGAGAAACCCCCAGTTCGGTCGCCTTTTGAACAATAAGCTCGGTTTTATCCCCTTTAAGAGCGCCGCATAAAAGATAAATTTCCGTCTCGGGCTCCTTTTTTCCAATCGTTGCCCCCGTAATATGCGCCGTTAAACGGTGTTTTTCTATTTTTGAAATTACTGCGGAATACTCCTTTCCGCTTCCGTCCAAAAGCACGATTTCAGCGCCTTCTTCCACCCTTAAAACGGTTTTGGCGTGCACAAATTCTTCGCCGTCTATAAATATTTCATCCGTTACTTCGGAAATTTCAGGTACAAAAAATCTTTTAGGAGTACTCATAACTCAAACGAAAGAGCAATCCACTCGCCCTCTTTAAGCTCCTTTTTAAGTTTAAGTCCCTGCGCGGAAAACGCTTTTTTTACCATATCCAGGCGGCTTTCTATTATACCGCTGAGAATCAGCGTTCCGCCCTCTTTAAGATTTTTGGGGATATCGGGAGCAAGCATGCAGAGTATCTCCGCCGTAATGTTTGCAAACATTATATCTCCCTTTATTTTTGCGTCGTTCAAAAGGTTGGAATGAACCACTTCGACTCTTTCCTCCACGCCGTTTATTTCCGCGTTGTGTTTGGCGCTTTCCACCGCAACGTAATCTATATCGGTTAAATACGCGAACTCGGCGCCCAGCTTTACCGCGGAAATTCCGAGTATGCCGCTTCCGCAACCCACGTCTATGCAAACGCTGTCCGGAGATAAATATTGCTGAATCAATTTAAGGCACATAGCGGTAGTTTCGTGTTCGCCCGTACCGAAAGCCATATTACTGTCCAAATAAACAACCTGTTCGCCGTCTTTCCTTTCGTACTTAATCCATTCGGGGCAGACGACGATTTTTTCTCCTGTATGAATGGGGCGAAAATGTTTGCGCCAAATTTCCAGCCAATCGTCGCCCTCAACTTCCCTTTTGGAAGCTTCGAGCGTTCCGGCATTGATTACGCCCGCACAGTTTACGGAAAGCTCTTCTAAATCCTCGCGTATTAAACGTAAAGTATTTTCCGCTTCATCTAAGGGTATAAAAGCTTTCACAAGAACGTCTTTACGGTCTTTTATGAGGGAATCATCGATATAATCCCAATACATTACTTTGTTTTGTTGCAGGGCAATTACATCCTTTACGTCGGAAATAGCTACGCCGTAATTTGTATACCGCCACATTATATCCGCTATAAGTTCGCTCGCTTCCGTGGTGGTATGCGTGGTAAGTTCTATAAATTTCATTCAATTTTCCTCTCGGGTGATCAGCTTTTCAATAATTATAATTTTGCCAGATAGTCTATTGCGGAATGTACTGCTACGTTACCCTCGCCCGCGGCTTTTATATATTGGTACGGTCTGCCGGTGCAATCGCCCGCGGCGAAAACGCCCGAAATGTTGGTAGCGCATAATTTATCTGAAATAATATGTCCTTTTTCCGTTTTCAATCCGTGCAAAAGGGTATCCGCGGCGACGGCGTTTCGTAAAATAAATATACCGTCAGCTTTTATTTCCCCGGCGTCGAACGCAATACTTTCAACCCGCAATCTGCCTGAAATTTTATGCGGTTTTTTTAATATAATTTCGCAGTTTTCCGCTTTAACGCCGCAATTTTTATACATCGGCATAACGTAAACTTTTTCCGCCAACGAGCAAAGATATTCAACTTCGTGTTCAAAACGTTTATCAGCGCATAATACGCCTATTGTTTTGCCTTTATATGCGAACCCGTCGCAAGTGGCGCAATAGCTTACGCCCCTTCCAATAAATTCGTTTTCGCCCTCTATCGGTTTTTCGTTTACCGCGCCTATGCAAAGAATTACCGTTTTTGCTTCATATTCGCTATCGCCGGCAAGTAAGGTATACTTCCCGCCCGTATCGTAAATTCCCGTAACAACTTTTTCGGTTAATTCTATCCCCATACTTTCTGTATGAGCTTTCAACGCGGTTCCGAAATTTTCACCGCTTATATCCGGAAGTCCGGGATAATTTTTTATTTTTTCCGCAAGAACAACCTTTTTGGATACCGAAACGCCGCCGAGCCATATAAAATTTTTATTCAGAAGTTTGGCGTTAATCGCGGCAGAAACTCCCGCAGGACCGCCGCCTATAATAGCTATATCGTACATATTTTACCTCTGCGGTAATTATTGCCTTAATTAAATAATATAATGCGGCAATTAATTCAAGCCCCGCAATGCGGGGCTTTTTAATTTAGTCCATTTTTGTAAGTTTTTCCGCCAAATCTTCCATTTCTTTGGGCGGAATAGCTTCAGAACTTGTGTTCACAATCTGTTCAACCGCTATTTTGGCGCGTTCGGGCGGAATTATGGTTCCTACGCCCGCAACGCATCCGCCGGGACACCCCATACCTTCTATCATATAACCGTTCAATTTGCCGGCTTTGGCAAGCGTTAATATTTTTCTGCAATCCGCAAGACCTTCGGCGTGCCGTATTTTAACTTCGGTTCCGGGAAAATACTCGTTTATGCAACTTTCTATGGCGTTCGCAACGCCGCCGGAACAAGCGTAACCGCGGCCGGCGCCCGTAGCCCGCAATTTTACGGGAGCTTCTTCCAGCTCTTCGAGGTTAAGACCTTTTGCATCGAACATTCCCGCCAATTCTTCAAACGTAATTACAAAATCCACGTAACTTCTCACCGTTCTGCGCGAAGCTTCCAATTTTTTAGCCGCGCACGGTCCAATAAACACTACGCGGGCGTTGGGACGCTTAACTTTGACGGAACGCGCCGTCGCCACCATAGGAGTAAGCTCCTGCGAAACTTCCGAAGCAAGATCGGGGAACTGTTTTTTAACCAGAACCGCCCATGCGGGACAACAACTTGTGAAAAGAAAAGGCAATTTACCCGTAGCCACTTCGTCCACATAATGGTGAGCCTCAGCTATACAACCGACGTCGGCGCCCACCGCCACTTCGTAAACGTCTTTAAAACCAAGCGCCAGAAGCGCTGTTTTCATCTTACCGGGCGTAACTTTCGCGCCGAATTGACCTACTATTGCGGGAGCTACGGCAGCGACCACTTCGTCGCCCTGCTTTATAGCCTGAATAAGTTGGAATATCTGAGACTTATCCGCTATAGCTCCGAAAGGACACGCCGACATACACTGACCGCACGCCACGCACGTATCGGTATTGATATGCGCCCTGCCGTACTCATCGGAAGATATGGCTTTTACTCCGCACGCCGCCGCGCACGGACGTATATGGTGAGCGATAGCGTCGTAAGGACATGCCGCCTTACACCTGCCGCATTTAATACACTTCGACTGGTCGATAAACGCCTTTCCGTTAACAATGGAAACTGCGCCTTTCGGACAGCTTTTTATACACGCGTGAGAAACGCAATTTCTACACTGATCGGATACGACGTATTCGTTATCCGGGCATTTATCGCACGCCGAAGGTATAACCTGCATTAAAGGCGGTTCGTAATATTTTTCCGCGATAGTACTTTTATCCACGCCCGCCGTTATATGAACGGGTTTATTTGCCGGACGCAACGAAAGCCCCATGGCAAGGCGAACTCTTTCGGAAGCGATTTGACGCTCGCGGAATATACTTTCCCTGTAACGCGGCACCTCGTCCGGAGTTATAAGAAAAGGAATCTCTTCCAAATCGCTTGCGGGATTATCAGACTCGTACGCAACCCTCGCAACTTCTTTAAACACTTTTCTTCTTAAATCGGTAACAACACTTTGACTTTTCATACATCTTTCCTTAAAAATATTCGTATATATTTATATCGTTTCAAAACTGAAAAAAGGTATCACGTATATTACCGCGCATAAATACATTTACGCGCAAATATTTAACGTTTGTATTATAACATTACGCCCGCGCTTTGTAAAGCGCGGGCGTACCCAAATTCTTCATATTTTGATTATTCGTTATTTTCATATACGCGGGAGACGGAATACAAATCGAATTCTTCGTCTATATCAAATTCCGAATCGTCGTCAAAAGCGGCAAGCTTTGAAACGGAAACTTCGTAAGCCGTCATAGTTACAAAACTTTCGTCGGGCTGTTTTTTCTGGTATTCCCTGCTTTGAATTCTTCCCGACAAAGCAACCTTATCGCCTACCGATAAGTTACGTACGAAACGGGCGTTTCTGCCCCACGCTATCGCCGGAATATAGTCGGATTTATTATAACTGCGGTTAACCGCAATAAGCAAATCGGCTATTTCACGGTTAAATGGCGTAGTACGGTAAACGGGAGGTTTACATATATATCCCGAAAGCACCACGGAATTAGGATTTTTACCGGGCTGTTCGTCAAGCAATTCTCTGACAAAAACGGTAAGCATAAGCCTTGATTTGCCGCCTTCGAGTTTATTGTACGAACGGAACTGTCCGAGCGCGCATATGGTTCCGCCGGGCTTCATGTCTTCCGTCATAATCCGTTCGGAAACAGTAACCGGCAATATATCCGCCTGTCCCGAAAGCCTCATTACCTTTACGTAAAACTCATAGAACCCTTCGCCGTAAACCTCGTGCGAGAACTGTGCTTCAGACACTATTTCGCCGTATACGTATACCTTGTTGTTTTTTTCCGTGTTGCAATTCATAATTTTTGCCTCCAAAAATGTTTTTCTTGTTTTTACAAGTATTTTTAATTATTTAGCGGGAGTTTGCTTACCCGTGCCGTCGATTATATAATTTTCACGGTAAATAAGTTCGCCTATCGGCACAAAGGAAAATCCTCTGTTTTTCAGCGTTTCCAATATTATCGGAACAGCTTCCGCCGTATGTAAACCGTTGTTATGCATAAGAATTATGGATCCGCTTTTTGCGCCGTTGATGACTCTCATAGCTATATCTGCGGCGGATAAATCTTTCCAATCCAAACTGTCAACGTCCCACTGTATGGTATAATATCCGAGTTCCGAAGCCGTTTTTATCAATTCATCGTCGTAATCGCCGTAAGGCGGACGGAAAAGTTCGGGTTTTTTACCCGTAACTTTTTCTATAGCTTCGGACGAAGAGGAAAGTTCTATTTTTATTTCTTCCGCGTTTTGCTTAGACATATATGAATGCGTTGACGAATGCGTACCTATTTCGCACCCGCTTTCGTCTATTTTTTTTACGTATTCCGGATACTTTTCCGCCCAGAATTCAACCATGAAAAAAGTTGCGTGAACTTCCGAAACTTTAAGCGCATTTAATATTTCGTCCGTGTATTCCGTTCCCCATGCGCAATCGAATGATATAGATATTTTTTTATCGTCCCTGTCTACGCAATAAATGGGAATCAACCTGGGAGTATTGCCGTAAAACACGGCGTATGCTCCAGTAAAATAAACGGAAACGCTTAATATACACAGCATAAATACCGTTACAACCGCAAGCAATATATTTTTTAATTTAATTACTTTTGCCACGCCCATCTCCGATAATAACAAAAAAAGTACGTCGTAACCTGACTTTGTTTGTCGAATAAAATTATATAAAGTCGAACAGTTTTACAAATCGCCGAAAGCAATTCGGCAATCCCGAAAACTTACAAAATATCTTATTAAACAAGCCTTAATTTTATGAAAAATATAAAAAAATACCCGCAAAAACTTTTCAAAGTTTTTGCGGGAAATCCCTGACGATTATTTTATAGATTTATTATTTATTTAACAGTTCGGATAAGATATTGTTTACCTTATTCATATCGGCTTTACCCTGAGTTGCGCGTTTTATGAATCCGTATAACGCAAAAATCGCCTTTTCCTTGCCGCCGACATAATCAGCCACCGCTTGCGGATTGGCTGCGATTGCGTCTTGGCAAATTTTTTCGAGTTCGCCGTCGGAAGTTCCGAGCAACACATCTTCCGTTATAAATTCGTTTACGCATTTTCCGCTTTGAAGCATTTGCAAAAGCGCAGACTGTGCAACTGAAACGGTTATTTTACCTTCGTCCAAATATTTAACGAGTTTTGCAAACTCTGCCGCCGTAAGATTTAAATCGAACTTTTCCTTATTTTCCTCCGTTGAAAGAAAAGAAAAAATTACGCCCGTGATTAAATTCACCGAATGTTTGACGCTTGCCCCGTATGACAATGCGCTCTCAAACCACAGACAGAGATTTTTGTAACGGCACATTAAACGCGCGTTTTTAGCATTTATACCAAGCTCGTCGGTATACCTTCGCATTTTATCAAACGGAAGCTCAGGCAATTCCGATTTTATGCGTTCCACTGTTTCTTCCGGAATTATAACGGTAAGAATATCCGGTTCCGGAAAATATCTGTAATCCTGAGCGTCCTCTTTAGTACGCATAACGTACGTTTCGCCCGTATGTTCGTCAAAGCGAAGTGTTGCCTGTTCTATCACTCCCCCTTCGTCCAAAATTTCCGCTTGCCGTTCGCATTCGTATTCGATAGCCTTTTCCATAAAACTAAGCGAATTCATATTTTTTATTTCAGTACGAACGCCGAGTTTTCCGCTCCCCGCAGGGCAAAGCGAAACATTAACGTCGCACCTCATGCTCCCTTCCTGCATTTTACAGTCGGAAACACCTATATACCGCATAATAAGCTGTAACTTTTCCGCATATTCGCGAGCTTCCGCCGCCGAAGAAATATCGGGTTCCGAAACTATTTCAATAAGAGGCACGCCCCCGCGGTTATAATCCACAAAGGTATTACCGCGCTCGTGTACGAGTTTGCCCGCGTCCTCTTCTATATGAATGCGCGTTATGCCTATTTTCTTACCGCTGTCCAGCTCTATAAAACCTCCGTATGACAAAGGTTTGTCAAGCTGTGAAATCTGATACGCTTTGGGAAGGTCGGGATAACAGTAATTTTTCCTATCCATATGAGTTACCGTATTTACTTTGCACCCTACGGCAAGCCCCGCCCTTACGGCAAACTCCGTCGCTTTTTTATTCAAAAAAGGCAAAACTCCGGGTTGCCCTGTACATATGGGGCAACAATGCGTATTAGGCGCACCGCCGAACCTTGTAGTGCACGAACAGAAAATTTTAGTTTCCGTAGCAAGCTCAACATGCGTTTCAAGACCGCAATTCATTTCATATTTCATAAAACACCCCCGTCTATATCGCAAATACCGCTTTTTTCGGCGAAAAGCGCGGCTGAAAGAACAGCACTTTCGTTAAACCTGTCGCCTATTATCTGCAACCCTATCGGAAGCCCTTTTCCGTCAACTCCGCAAGGTACGGAAACTGCGGGCAAACCGGCTATGTTTGCGGGAACCGTGCAAATATCGGAAAGATAAGTTTCTATAGGGTTTCCGCCCGAATAACCCAGCGGAAAAGCAGTTTGCGGAACCGTGGGCGCAAGCAACACGTCGCACAACCCAAACACGCTATTAAACTCCGCTTTTATATGCTCGCGCAATACACGCGCCTTTTTATAATAAGCGTCGGAATAACCGCCGGAAAGCACGTATGTTCCCAGCATTATACGCTTCTGAACCTCTTTTCCGAAGCCTTGAGAACGGGTTATGGTAATCATTTCGTCTACGCCGGAATAATTTTCCGCCCGACTTCCGTAACGTATTCCGTCGTATCTGCCGAGATTGGAAGAAGCCTCGGCACAAGCTAAAATATAATAAACGGGCAACACGTATTCCAACGAAGGAAGTTTAACGAGCATTATTTCTGCGCCTGCTTTTTCGTAAACGGCAACCGCGCGGTCCACCGCCGCGCGTATTTCTGAATCAAGACCTTTATAAAATTCCTCAGCTATACCTATTTTTAATCCTTTTACATCAACTTCGGGCTTTATTTCAGGCATATTACGGGGGCAACACGTCATATCATACTCATCGGCGCCGCATACTGCGTTATAAATTTCCGCCGCGTCCTCCACGCCCGCAGAAAGAATTCCTATTTGGTCAAATGAGGAAGCGTAAGCTATAAGACCGTAACGAGAAATCGCACCGTAAGTTGGTTTAAATCCTACGGTACCGCAAAACGCCGCGGGCTGTCTGACGGAACCGCCCGTATCCGAACCTAAAGCATATGCCGCCAACCCGGCTTTAACCGCCGCCGCGCCGCCGCCTGAAGAACCTCCGGCAACGCGCATAACGTCCACGGGATTTTTAGGCGCGCCGTAACATGACGTTTCAGAAGCGCTGCCCATAGCAAACTCGTCCATATTTGTTTTTCCGAGCAGTACCGCGCCGCATTGTTTCAGCCTTTTCCACACGGTTGCGTCGTAGCACGGACGGTGCCCTTCAAGTATTTTTGAACAACACGTAGTTAAAATTCCGTCGGTGCAAATATTATCTTTCAGAGTCATAGGTATTCCCGTAAGAGGCGTTCCCTTTCCTTCTTTAATAAGTTTATCGGCATTTTCCGCATTTTTAAGCGCTTCGTCAAACGTTAAATGCACGTAAGCGTTTAAATTGCCGTTCTTCTTTTCTATTTCGGAAATATATTTTTTCGTAAGTTCCACGGAACTTATTTTCCGGCTTTTTAACAAGGCGGAAAGCTCGCCTATAACGCTCTTCATTTTACCACCCTCTTTACCGTAAAATAACCGTTTACAGGAGTTACGCCCGAAGTAATTTTTTCGTTAGGCAAGCTTTCTTTTACGGTATCTTCCCGAAGTTCTTCGAACATAACGTTATCTCCGCCCGTATCTTTTATGCTTTCCGTATCGCCCGCAACAGCATTGTTTACGGCGTTTGCAAAATTTATTATTTCCTCGAATTCGCTCATAAATTCCTGTTTCCGTTCACCGTCGAATTCAAGGCGCGCAAGCCGCGCAAGCATTGCAAATTCTTTTTCAGAAATACCCATCATCTCACCTTTATATGCGCTTCCCTCAGTTGCGTTTCCGTAACTTCGCAAGGCGCGCCGCAAATTAAATCCTGACCGGAAGCGCTCATGGGGAAAGCTATAATTTCCCTTATGCTATCCTCGCCTTTAAGCAACATTAAAATTCTGTCTATACCCGGCGCCATACCCGCGTGCGGCGGAGCGCCGTAAGAAAATGCTGTATAAAGCGCGCCGAATTTTTCTTTTAACTGCGCCTCGTCGTATCCGGCTATCGAAAAAGCTTTTTTCATGATTTCTTTAGAATGATTTCTCACAGCTCCAGAAGAGAGTTCAACGCCGTTGCAAACCAAATCGTACTGAAAAGCTTTTACATCATACGGGTCGCCCTGCAAAGACGCCATACCGCCCTGAGGCATGGAAAATGGATTGTGCGTAAACGCCGGGCTTCCGTCCTCCCCCTCTTCGTACATGGGAAAATCGTTTACAAAGCAAAAACGAAAAGAGTCCTTTTCCAAAAGATCAAGCCTTTCTCCAAGCTCGTTTCTGATAAGTCCCGCAAGTTCGTTCGCCCGCTTTTCTTCGTCTGCGATAAAAAATATCGTGTCTCCCGATTTCAATCCGGCAAGAGACCGCAATTCGGGTTTTAACGTCTGCGGAATAAACTTATCGATGGGACCCTTATAAGAAAGATCCGGCATAACCTCGAGATACCCCAACCCTCCGCATCCTATAGAGAGCGCATAAGACAACAGCCTTTCATGAAAACTTTTAGACATTTCCAAACTTACCTTAATAGCCCGCACGGTACGGCCTATAAAAGGCTTGAAACCGCATTTGGAAAAGAAATTTGACAAATCTAAAATTCTAAGCGGATTGCGCAAATCGGGCTTATCGGTTCCGAACTCCGCCATAGCCCGCTCGTAGGTAATTACAGGAAACGGCGCTTCCGTTACCTTATATCCTTCTGGCGCGAATTTTTTAAAAGTATTGGAAATAACACGTTCGCACACAGTAAAAACTTCCTCCTGGGAAGCGAACGCCATTTCGAAGTCAAGCTGATAAAATTCCCCCGGCGAACGGTCGGCGCGGGAATCTTCGTCGCGGAAACACGGTGCAATTTGGTAATACCTGTCTATGCCTCCGACCATTAACAGCTGTTTATACTGTTGCGGCGCTTGCGGAAGCGCGTAAAATTTGCCTTTATGCCTCCGCGACGGCACTATAAAATCTCTCGCGCCTTCAGGCGACGAAGCGCACAATATAGGAGTTTGAACTTCCAAAAATCCCAAATCTTCCATTTCCGAGCGCAAAAACTTTATAACGTCCGCGCGAAAAACCATATTGTCTTTATATTTACGGTTGCGCAAAGTAAGATATCTGTATTTAAGTCTTAAATCTTCGCGTATCTGCGGCGCCGACGAAATTTCAAACGGAAGTAAACTTTCCGTCTTTCCCAAAATTTCTATATTTTCGCAATTAAGTTCAACCGTTCCCGCGGGAATTTTAGGATTGTAAGTTTCTTCGTCGCGACGCTCGATAACTCCGCTTACGCTTACGCAATCCTCGCGGGAAACTCCTTTTAAAAGCTCTACGGAACGCATAACTACCTGTACTACTCCGTAAAAATCCCGCAAATCAATAAACGAAACGCCTCCGTGGTCTCTGATGTTTTCCACCCACCCGGCGAGCACAACCCTTTTCCCTACCGCATCTTCGCTTATTTTATCGTTTGTGTGCGTTCTGTAAGTCATATACTCCTCCTTGGGCGAATTTACAAAAAAACCGCCCGCCTAAAATAAATTTTAGGACGAACGGTTAAGTCCGTGGTGCCACCTAAATTACCGCGCATATATATTTTATGTCGCAGTCGCTTTACGCGTACATAATACGCGCGCCCTTAACGCAGGCATACGGCGCGCCCTACTAACGAAAACCGTATTCGGGTTGCGGCTCGGAAGTGTTTTTCACACAAATTCTTTCGGCGGAGCTCTCACCTTGCCTCCGCTCTCTGTACGCGTTCAAATGCGTTACTTTTCTTCGTCACAGCCTTTATTTTTATAAATATAACACAATGTCTTGAAAAATGTCAACTGTTTTTTTACAAACGATATTTTTGGCAAGAACATAAAAAAACCGAATTTATAAAATAATAAACAAACTATACCGTGAAATTCGCTTTACTTTCGAGGTTGTTTCCAGAAATAATGTAATCCACTGTGGAAGCAATCAACGTCAAAGTACCGCCGTTGCTTTCCGATTCCGTTTAAAATAAACAAAAAGCGCACTTATCTCTGTCTTGAATTAATCCTTCTTTTTTCAACGCGCCTAATTTCTTTTTTATAATCGTTCATCATTTTAACGACATACGAATTTTTGTGATTATATCAGGAATTAAAATTCTTGTCAAATCTCCAAAATTTATTTTTCTAATCTGAAATACAACTAATTATTTAAGTTTTCCCTTATCGCGACGTGTTTGTTTAACGGTCTTTTCAAAGCCATAATCCGTGGGGATATAGTATACTTTATCTTTCAGTTTATCGGGTAAATACTGCTGATCGACATAACCTCCCGCATAATCGTGCGGAAATTTATACTTAGCGCTCTGTAATTTGGCTTGTCTGTCGCCGAATGTGTTGTCCTTGAGATAAGAAGGCACCCCGTCGTCGTCGCGAACTTCGTTCGCATCCTTTTTGGCGGCGAGCATCGCATTTTTTACCGAATAGCTTTTGGGAGCTTCGCATACGTAAATTATCGCGTTTGAAAGAGGTATAAGTCCTTCGGGATAACCTATTTTTTCAAACGCAAGCATTGCGGAAGTTGCAATATTCAAAGCGTTAGGGTCAGCCATACCCACGTCCTCGGAAGAGTGAATAACTAGTCTTCGAGCTATAAGCAACGGGTCGCCGCCGCCTTCTATTATTCGCATGGCATAATAGAGCGCCGCGTCGGAATCGCTTCCGCGTAACGACTTGCAAAACGCGGACAGATAATCGTAATACGCGTCCTCGTTATAGGAAAGAGATTTGCGCTGAATGGATTGTTCGGCGTCGGAAAGCGTTACCCGTATGGTTCCGTCCGACTGCGGCGTAGTGGTCAACACGGCAAGCTCCAACGCGTTATATGCCGTGCGCAAATCCCCGCCAGCCATTCGCGCTATGTGAGTTATGGCTTCGGCGTCTACTTCCGCGGAATAATTTCCCAAGCCTTTGCGTTTATTCTTTAAAGCGTTTTGCAACGCGCCTTTGATATCTTCTTCCGAAAGCCTTTTAAATTCGAACACACGGCAGCGCGAAACAATCGCGGGAGTCATCGAAGCAAACGGATTTTCTGTTGTGGAGCCGATAAAAATTATAGTTCCCTGTTCGATTGCGGGGAGTAAAGAATCGGACTGCGTTTTATTGAAACGGTGGCATTCGTCCAACATTAAATATGTACGTTTACCGAACATTTTAAGGTTGTCGCGAGCTTGCTCAACGGCTTTTTTAACGTCGGCTACGCCAGCCTGTACGGCGTTTAATTTGATAAACTCACCGTGAGTGGTTGAAGCTATTATATTTGCAAGCGTTGTTTTACCCGTTCCCGGAGGCCCCCAAAAAATACAGCTTCCGAGTCTGTCCAGAGAAATCGCACGTCGCAGAAGAGAGCCTTCGGCAACAATATGCTTTTGACCGACAAAGTCGTTTAAATTGCCCGCGCGCATACGTTCCGCAAGCGGTTTCGCCGCGTTTTCATTTTCGTTTAAATCGAATAAATCCACTTTAATACCTATTTTATCAATTCTTTTATTTTTTCGGCGTTGGCTTTGCCCTCTTCATAGCCGGCGTTATACGCTTTTTCCAAATCTTTTACCGCATATTGACTCATTTCTTTAATATACGGTTCTATAAGAAGATTACAGTTACCGTTTTCTATTTTTCGGCGTTGTTCCGTTTGATGAGTATCCATTATATCAAAGACCCTTAACACCATAGAAACAATATTGTGGACTTTATCCACGGGTTCGGCGGCGTTTTTCAATACGTCTACCGCAACCACCACGTCCGCGCCCATTTTTTTAACTACGTGTACTGGAACACGGCACAAACAACCGCCGTCCACAAACATTTTTCCGTCCGTTTCAACAGGTCTGAATACAGCCGGTACGGTACTCGAAGCCTGAACGGCTATAGCCGCCTTACCTTTTTTAAAAACGTGGAGTTTACCCGAATACAATTCGGTTGCAACGCAAGTGAAAGGTATTTGCAAATCTTCCAAATTTTTATCGCCGAGATACGAAACAAGCAAATCTTCTATTTTTTTGCTTCGTAATATAGCCATTTTAGAAATTATCGCCGGACTTACGTCGATTATATCGCGCGATTTAAGATTTAAAAGCGCCTCTTTCATATCGTCTACCGACATACCAGAAGCATAACAACAGCCTACGACGGCGCCCATAGAACAACCGGAAATAAAGTCGGGTTTTATACCCTCTTCTTCCAATGCTTTTAAAAACCCTACGTGCGCCACTCCGCGCGAACCTCCGCTTCCGAGGGCAAGTCCCAAAGTTTTACTCATAAAATCACCTTTTAAAAAATAATTTATAATTAATGAAAAAGAAAATCGGTTATATTTTATTATGTACCGCATTGCTTGCGTTTGCCGCGGCGATAATAATTTACCCCGAACGCTACGTAAACTGCTGTTTTACGGGCTTCGCCATGTGGGCGGAATGCGTTATGCCGTCGCTGTTTCCGTTCATGATAATAACGCTTATTTTTATAAAAACGGGTATCGCCGAAAAGGCTTCTCTGCCGCTTAAAAAAGTTACCGCAAAATTTAATATGCCGCCCGCGGCTTCGGCATGTTTTCTAATGAGCGTATGCTCGGGTTACCCCGCGGGAAGCAGAATATTAACCGAATTCTACGACGGCGGCGCAATAAATCAAACGGACTGTGAAAAACTTTCCTATCTTTGCTCCACTTCCGGTCCGCTTTTTATTATAGGCAGCGTAGGCTACAAAATGTTCGGCGACAAACTTACGGGGATAAAGATTCTGGCAGCGCATATTGTCGCGATAGCCGTAACTTCTTTGATAATATCTTTGCTTTCTAAAAAGAGTTGCAAGCAAGCTTCCGCGCCGCAAAAAAAATACGGAAACATTCTTTACGATACTTTTTACAGCGCAATAATTTCCGTAGCGTTAGCCGGCGGCTTTATAGCTTTTTTCTACGTCGTGGCTCAATTCTGTTCAGACTTTGACCTGTTTTTTCCATTACGCAAATTTTTAAGTTTGTTTATGGACGAAAATTCCGCTTCAGCCTTTTGTAAAGGTCTGATAGAGGCTACTACGGGTTGCAGAGTTCTCGCTGAAAAAAGCGATAAACTCAACATCGCGCTTGCGGGCGCGCTTATAACTTTCGGCGGTGTTTCGATTATTTTACAGCAACTTTGCTACCTTGTGAAAGCCGGAGTAAAACCTTTGAAATTTATATCGGTAAAAGCGTTACAAGCGGCAATATGCTTTGTTTTACTGCTTATTATCGCTTGATTTATACGCGCCCAAAAGCTTGAAATCAAGGCTGTTTTCCTTTATTCCGGCAATAACCTCTTTAACGCGTTCGCACGAATAATCGGCTTCCGCCTCAATAAAAAACCGTTCTTCTCCGGCTTTCCCCTTTACGGGCCGGGATTGGATTTTTGTCATATTTAACCCTCCGTCCGCAACCGTTTTCAAAAGTTTTAAAAGTCCGCCCGTTTCATGGCGGCATACCGCGGAAAAATAAATTTTATCGGAAGAGAAATTTTCTTCCGTTTCGCCATTGCGGACAAGCAAAAAAGTTGTAAAAATATCGGTTACATCGGCAATATTACGAGGGTACAATTTCAAACGAGCGTCTTTTACGTGCGCGCCTATAATGCAAGCGTCGGTTAAACCGTTTAATCTTTCAATACTCGCCGCAGTGGATTCAGACGAAACAAGCGCCGCGTTCGGATAGTTCTTCATTATAAAATCCCCGCATTGTTCCAAGGCCTGCGGATGAGAAAATATCCTGGATACGTTAACAAAACTCCCCTCTTTCAATACGGCAAGCCGATGGTCGATTTTAACTGTTATTTCTTTGAACGTCGTTACGTTTTCCGTACTCTGCAATAAATCCATAACCTGGTTAACCGAGCCGTTAACACTGTTTTCCACGGGGAAAACAGCATAATCGCACTTTCCAGAAACAAGCGCGTCCATAACGAGTTTGAACGAAGAACACGCCGTTTTTTCACAACCGAAACAAAATTTTTCCGCCGCAACCGAAGAATAACTTCCATTCGGCCCGAGATATGCAATACGGCACATACCGTTACGCCTTTTCCGCAATATCAAAAATCAATTTTTCGGTATCAGACCAACCCAAACAAGGATCTGTTATAGACTTTCCGTATATTTTATCCTCGGTTTGACATCCTTCTTCGAGAAAACTTTCCAACATAAAACCTTTCACTATAAACTTGAAATCTTTGTCGTATAAACGGTTTTGCATAACCTCTTCGCATATTCTTATTTGCTGACGGAAATTTTTTCCGCTGTTGGAATGGTTTGCGTCTATTATAATTGCGGGATTGGAAAGCCCCGAATTTTTGTAACCTTCCGCAACCTGCATAACCGTTTCATAATGAAAATTCGGAATATCGTTTCCGTAACCGTCAACCGCGCCGCGCAATATTGCGTGAGCAAGCGGATTACCGCTCGTTTTGACCTGCCAACTGTTGAGTTTGAAAACCTGCGCGCTTTGAGCCGCAAATATGGAATTAAGCATAACGTTTACCGCGCCGCTCATAGGATTTTTTATGCCTACGGGTCCGTCTATACCACTCGCAACCAAACGGTGAAGCTGATTTTCGCAACTCCTTGCGCCAACCGCATTATAGCACAACAAATCTCCCACGTAATCGTAATTGGCAGGGTATAACATCTCGTCCGCCGCAGCCAGACCGCTCGCTTCCATAGCCTTTAAATTGAGCGCACGTATTGCGTAAATGCCCTTTACAATATCTTCCGATTTCGTAGGGTCGGGTTGAGAAAACATACCTTTATAACCAACCCCGCGAGTGCGCGGCTTGTTGGTATAAATGCGTGGAACAATCACAAGTTTATCCTTAACTTTTTCATTCAATTTCCCAAGTTTTTCAACGTATTCCAAAACCGGCGCGGACTCGTGCGCCGAACACGGGCCCACTATTATAAGCATCTTTTCACTTTTGCCCGTTATAACGTCGGCTACCGCGCGAGTGCGTTCGTCCCTTATTTTCTTCAGCTCGAAACTTAACGGCATCTTTTGTAAAATTTCTTCCGCGTCAGGTATTTTAACTTGTCTTTCGAACATTTTTCTCCTTCTCCGTAAATACGCTTGTTTTAATTAAAAATTACTTTCCGTCTACTATTTCAGACACCGTTCTTCTTATTTTTTCGGGAATATAGCTTAGGTAATCTTTTTTGAACTTAATATGGCTTTTCACCATTGCGGAACTTACGTGAATATCGTCCTGCTCCGCGGGAACATAAAGCGTTATGATATCGTCGTTCAACTTTTTGCTTGCATAATAATTGGCGTTTTCATACTCTAAGTCAACTGTGTTTCTTATTCCACGAACGTAAAACGGAGTGTTTTCCTTTTTAAGCAAATCAACCGCCGCACCGTTGTACGATATTATTTTAACCCTTTTTTCGTCTTTATAAAGTAATTGCAATAATTTTAATCGCTCTTCCTCCGAAAAAAAATGATGTTTTTCCGGATTAAGCATTATCGCAACTATAACTTCGTCAAAAATTTCAAGACAGGTCTTTATTATTTTATCGTGCCCGACCGTAGGCGGATCAAACGTACCCGAAAAAACGCATTTTTTCATAGTTCCTCCGTTTTAAAAAACGTAACGTAAGTTATTCCGTATTTTCTTTCGTCAAATTTAATTAAACCGTTTACATGTTCCACAAAAGGCATATCATGTTCGTATACGGCAATTCCTCCGTATTCGAGTAAATTTTTTTGGCCGATTATTTCCAATGCCCGAAGCCCCGCGTCCGATTTGTACGGCGGGTCTAAAAATATCAGATCGTATTTTTTTCCGCCGTACAAACATACGGAGAAATCCGAACGGCTAATAATAATATTTTTCTCGTTTATTCGTAAAAGATTCTTTTTTAATACTTTTATGCTTTCTTCGGAAATATCATTGAAGCGCACGCTTCCGGCGCCGCGTGAAACACATTCCAAACCAAGCCCGCCGCTTCCGCAAAACAAATCCAATACTTTTGCTCCGGCTATCTCCGCCGCTAAAATATTGAAAACGCTTTCTTTCACTCTATCCGCAGTAGGACGGATTCCTCCCGTTTTGAATTCGGAAAGATTCATTCCTCTGTACTTGCCGCTGATTATTCTCATTTTTTTACTTTGTTTTACCCTTATAAAATAACGTTTTACAGCTTTATAAATTCTGTTTAAACGTTTCGAAATTCAAACACGCCTTTTTCGCAAACAAAAAAATCCAAAGGCTCGTCCCATGAGTCCTCTTTAAAATCACGCTGCTGAAACCAGTAACCGAGCCCCGCTTTTACAGTACGGAAATTCTTTAAAAATCTGTCGTAAAATCCCCCTCCGTAACCAAGGCGGCAACCGCTGTAATTTACGGCAAGCAAAGGAATTACGGTAACGTCTATATTACCGCCGTAGGCTTGTCCGCAGGGTTCTTCTATACCGAACGCGCCTTTAACAGTATCGCCGTATCTCACGGCAACCAAATTATTGTTCTCCACCCTGGGCAAATAAACTTCCTTACACAAGGCGCACAAGGCGTTTATTATCTTCTTTGTATCTGCTTCTGACGAAAAACTGTTGTAAATAAGAAAACTGTTATATTTTCCGAACACAGCAAAAAAATTTTCAAAAATCGCTTCGTCCGCACGCTCGCGCAAAACTCCGGAAAATTCCAGTCGTTCGCGTTTCATTATTTTTCTTAAATCAGATTTCATCTTATATACACTCTTTCCGCCCTTGTAATTACGGAAGTTAAAACTTCGTAAGAAATGGTTCCGCAACGTTCGGCGTATTCTTCGGCGTCGGACATTACGCAAACCCTTTTACCGCCGCCGTCTCGGATAAAAGAATCCATACACAATGTTTTTTCTCCGAGCGGTACTGTACGGCGGAAACCGTCGGCATACCCCAAACGGTAAACGGAAAGACTTCCGTATTGCTTTTCGGCATAATTATAGCCTATGCCGCCGCCTATGAATTGCGTACGCTGCATACGGTTTGCATAAACTTTCATAGCCGGTTTGAAACCGCGCGCGCAGAAACCCGAGGGCGCGTAACCGTATAAAAGTATGCCGCACCTTACACCGTCCTTAAGATATTGTTTACCGCGTAATATGCCGCCGCTCGCAGCAATGTGTGCGCATATGTGCGGGCTTACGGCTTTTACAACCGATTCCGCGCGATTGAAAATTTTTAACTGTTCCGCGCTCGCCGCGCCGTTTGACGGAGCGTATAGATGCGAATATACGCCCTTAATATCCTGAGAATTCAAGTTTTTAAGAATTTTTGGAATTACGGATATATCGGCGCCGCAACGGTTCATTCCCGTATTTACTTTTATATGACAAGGTATTCCTTTGCAAAGTTTTGCCGTACGCACCGAATTAACAGTAACGGTTAAATCATAATAAGCCGAGCGATAAACTTCGGCGGCATTTTGCGGAGGAGTGAATACCAAAATCGGTTTTAATATACCCGCTTGCCGCAAAGCAACGCCTTCTTCTATTATTGCCACGCAAAAACCGTCTGCAATGCTCTCCAAACGGCGCGCAACTTCTTCCGCGCCGTGCCCGTATGCGTCCGCTTTGACAACCGCATAAAATTTTCCGCTTTTCGACATTGCTTTAATTTTCAATGCATTGCGTTCGATTGCCCGCAAATCGATAACCGCTAAAGTTCTCTGCATACTCAAATTATATGCAAACAACTATATATAAGTTAATTTTAACATAACTCGGTTTTATTTGCAATAAAACGCCCGCGCAATTTAGCGCGGGCATAAAATTTATATATCGTTTTTTTCCGGTTCGGATCTTTTGAGTTTACTGCGACCTTTATTTATAGCCGGTAAAATTATTTTTGCAAGCACACCTGAAAGTATGCAAAGCACTAAATCTTTGGGCATATACAATACGTTCCAAACCAATACATAGTGCGCCAAATCGTCATTCTGAAGATGAAATTGCCAAATAAAAGCAAAATAGGGAATACCGATAAGATAATTCACCAAAAAAGCCGCAACAGCCGCTAATATGTAACGCCATAAAGGCAAACTGCTTTTTCCCGCGATAAGTCCCGCAACAGCCGCTGAAAATATAAAACCTATAATATAGCCGAACGTGGGTTGCAATACGTATAAAATACTGCCAGAAAAGCCGGTAAACACGGGAATACCAACCAATCCCATAAAACAGTAAACAGCCATACTTATCGCGCCCTTTTTCCAACCGAGCGTCAAACCCGCAGTAACGCTGATAACCGTTTGAAAAGTGAGCGGCACGGGCCAAAAAGGTATTTTAACGAATAATGTGAACACACACATTAAAGTTACAAAAAGCGCACATTCCGCTATGTCCGCGGCTAATATTTTTACTTTATCTTTTTTCATATATTTATTCGGTCGGGTTTTCCGTAGGTTTTTCTTTCTTCGCCTCTATCGCGGCCCTTCTTTTAAGCCATGCTTTGCCTACAAAATAAGAAACCACGCACGCCACAAGCACTCCGACAATAAGACTTAAAATTATCAGAAGAATAAAACTGTAACCGCCTTGTTCGATTACTATGTTGGCGTCCTCGAATTTAACGGAAGTCGCGGCAACGTACACACCCTTAGAAACTTCGGAATAATCTTTGGTAAACTCGCTAACTTTATCATATGCGGTTTTAATTTCTTGAGCAAATTCCGTATTTACGGTACCTTCAGACATATAAGTTTCTAAAACTTTAATTTGCTGGTCCAACTTTGCCACAAGCTCAGCCTGTTCTCTTATAACATTGCTGTCAACCATAATCGTGGAACTTCCGGAAGAAGCGTCGTTACGTACGTTCAGCAACGCGTCGAGGGCGGCTTTTGCAACCTCATATTCCTGTCTTAAAGTATCAAGTTCAAGGTTATAAACTTCTTTAAGCTCCTCGCTTTTCAAATATTTTTTCTGTCTTGCTTCGGAAAGAAGATTATCAAGCGTACCGCTTTTCAGATATGCTCTAACTCTTTCCGCATGAGAATTAAGTATTTTTCCGTTTACAACGAAACTGCCGCCGTAAGTGTTTACTAAATTCGAATAATAATTCTCAAGCAATTCCATTTGACTCTTGAGATAGTTTATTTCTTTATCGTAATCGATTGCGCTTTCGGAAAGGGAAAGGTAAACGTCGTAATCTATATTCATACTTGCAATATCCAAAACCGGGGTATTCGCAAGCGACATAATGAATTTTTTAGCCTGTTCTTTTCCGTTGAAAAAGCTTGCTTTAACTCTGAGCGTATATATAGCTTCCGACGTTGAATTTTCGCTGTCGCCTACGGAAACGAACTCTCTGTCGATACTGATTTTTCCGTTATCCGCCATATATTCCACGTCTATATCCGCAAACGAACCGTCGTCGGCGGCATTTTTGATTTTCTGAAGGGTTTTCAATCCTATAATATCGGTATAATAAAAAATATTACCGTCGGGATATCTGTGCACGGAACCGTTATTGTTACCCGGCAAAATCAAACTGAAACGCGTTATATATTCTTTCTGAGAAGGGTTATAACCGTATTGCAAAGCTACAGTACCGACCAAAGTAATAAGAACTGCTATGGCTAGCGCCAACCACTTCTGCGATATAATAATGCGTAAAATTTCTTTAAACACTATTCCGTTATTCTCATCTTCCATCTTTTTCCTCCGAAAAACCGACCTAGTACAAAAATCGCGCAATTTGACTATACGTCGAATTATACCATATTTATTTTATATCACACAAAAAATACTGTCAAACATTTATCCGCAATATTATTGTGCTACATATTATTTTTCATATACGCTGCGCTTTAATATACCGATATAAGGCAAATGCCTGTACTGTTCGTTATAATCCAAACCGTAGCCTATAACAAATTCGTTTTCTATATCGAAACAGTTATAATCGGGGGTAACGTCGTATTCGCGGCGCTCGGCTTTATTCAAAAGCGTAGCTATTCTTACAGACGCCGCGCCGCGTTCCAACAGCAACGCCTTTAAATTGGCAAGAGTAAAACCGCTGTCAATAATATCTTCAACAATTATTACGTCCCTTCCTTTAACGTCGCCGTCCAAATCCTTTTTTATTTTCAATTTTCCGGAAGATACCGCACCCGAACCGTATGACGATACCGCCATAAAATCGAGCTCTACAGGCATTGTTAAAAACCTAATAAAATCCGAATAAAAAATTATACTCCCTTTTAAAATGCCGAGAACCAAAGGACGTTTGCCTTCGTAATCCTTGTCCACCTGTTCGGCGACTTCCTTAACCCGCGTTCTCAGCTGCGTTTCGGTGAGCATTATTCGCTCGCAATCGGGATGCATCATAATTTCTTTGTTTCTCCTCTGTTGAAAACTTATATTTTAAACGGCTTAAACCGTTAAATCCTTTCGTTAAAAATTTGCGCCGTTCCAGCCCCAATCGGTTATACCCTGATACGTAATATATATGTCTTTTCCGTCCGTGCACAACTCGTCTTTTAAAATTCCGCAAACGGCTTGCGTCATCTTTTCACTGTCTGCGGAAGAAACTTTTCCGAACAGTTTAACCTCCACATATGCTCCGTTTTCTAGCTTTTTACCGGCAAAATACATTGAATAACCGTCGGCAATGCCGATCATAAGATAACTCTCGGGTTTATGCAGTAAAGAGATTATTTCTCCGAGCCGGCTTTTTAAAACTTCTTTCTTTTCTTCGGTAAGAGTTTTACTCACTTTCAAATCTATAAACGGCATAAATTTACTCCTTTTCATTTAAATCGCGGTAATCTGCGCAAATTACACAATAAACGTTAACGGTATCTTTAGTAACTTTAATAATTTCCGAAATTTCCACTCCGCAAACCGCAAGTACGTTTTGACCGTCGGCAATAAGCGGGATTTTATTTCTTATTCTTACGGGAATTTTTTTATCGGTAAAAAAATCGCCCAAATTTTTTGTGCCGCCGCCGAATTTCCGGAATTTATCTCCCGGCTTGACAAATCTTATTACGGCCGATTCAGGTATTCGGTCATAATCGAATTTAAGAATCTTCAGCTTATAAGAAAAACATCTGCTTAATGTTTCAAATTCTTTTTCCAATCGCTCAGCGGAGAAAATTTCACATAATTCTCCGCAAAAGAATTGTTCTTCGTCTTTATATCCGCAAAACGGTTGAATTTTAAAGGCTTCGTCCAGAATGTTTTTACTGCAAAGAACAAGTTTACCGTCTTCTTTATATGCGGTTATATTCAGAAATTCGAATTTTTTTCCGTTTTCGGCAAACTGTAAACCGAAAAGACGCTGTAAATGTTCGGAAGTATAATCGCGGACATTCTGCTTCAACAAATATACAGCTTTTAAAGCTGCGCGTTTAAATACCGCCTTTTCTTCGCAAAAATATATTTCCGCTCCAAAATCAGTAAGTTTAATTAAACCTTTATCTGCTATAAGTTTATCAAAATATTCTTCGTCCTCAGCTGCAAGCCGTGAAAAGCGGTAAATATTTTCTACCGCACCGCCGACGGTTTTTTCCAATTCCGGCAAAACGCGCATCCTTATTTTGTTTCGCGTATAATTTTCCGTAAAGTTGCTTTCATCCTCTACATACTCAACGCCGTTCACCCTGACATATTCGTCTATTTCCGCACGAGAACAACAAATGAGCGGACGGATAAGCTTTAAATTAACGCCCGAATCTAACCCGTTTAGTTGAGAATCTGTGATTCCCTTCAACCCCGCAAGTCCGCTTCCTCGAGCCAAATTAAAAAGTACGGATTCGGCGTTGTCGTTTTTATGGTGAGCCGTTGCAACCGCGTCGACGCCGCGCCACAGCGTTCCGTCGGCAAGCTTTTGCGGGCTCATAGCTTTGCAATAGCATTTTCTCCGCCAATCCCGCGCTTCATTTTCAGACTTTAACCCTGTTTTTTCTTCACAGTCGAAATCTTTCCAAACAAAAGTTAATAAAGGAATTTTTCGCTGTTTACACCATTCCTTGACAAACGCGCTGTCACGCGCGGAATTTTCGCCGCGCATTCCATGGTCGCAATTGAGCGCGGATAATTCAATATTAAATTCAACGGCGTTTAAGTACAAATAATTCAAAAGCGCCATTGAATCTTTTCCGCCGGAAACGGCAACGCAAATTTTTAATCCCGAATATTTTTCAAGGTTCGGCTTCATGTTAACTATTATAACACAAAGCTTTTACGCTTGCAACAAAGATTTATAAATTTAAATAAATTTTTATAACGTATTAAAAACAGTTGACAAACGTTTATTAATCTTATAAAATAATAAAGCTTGTTAAAAGCGTTTCATCGCGGGGTAGAGCAGCCAGGTAGCTCGTCGGGCTCATAACCCGGAGGTCGCGAGGTTCGAATCCCGCCCCCGCAACCAAATTGTTTTCAAGCGCAGTCGCGTTTGATAAACGGCGACGTAGCTT
>CATKAP010000186.1 GCA_949746255.1 uncultured bacterium | reverse complement strand
GGCCACCAGCGACCGCGTTTCGTTTGAGTGGAAGATCTGAAAATCTTTCTCCCTGCGTTTTATACTATGGCCTGTGTGCCCTTGTTAAGCGTTGCTATGATAACAGAAAATAAGGAAAGTGAGGTGGGCAAAATGACTTTTATTATTCTGATAAAATCAAGTGTCATTTTGTCCGCCGGTTGAGTACCTTTCCGCACGGATATTATTGTTGCCTCTGGTTTTATCAGAGGCGATTTTTATATTCAAAGCCATGCAACCAGGAAAGGAAAAAGGTACAAATCAAATTTGGAGGAAGTGCTAATGTGACTTTAGAAACAATGATGTCAGAACTGCATTACACAAACGATATTGAGCAGGCAATTCTGCGAAAAATCCGCAAGGATGAAAAGTTAATTGATGAAATTGCAGAAACTGCATATCATGGAGAAGATTTTAATTTATGAAAGCGGATGCCATTAACACGTTTGTCCGTTGTAACATATCTTTTGCTACGTAAGTATAACGATTACAAAGCAAAAGGGATTTCTGACAGTATTATTTTTGATACCTTTAGAGATGTTTCCTTGCGGGCAAAACTGTACTACAAAAAAACCGGAAAAGTTGGTATCTCAAAGGAAGATGTAATTTGGTTCCGACACATAATGAATGTCGTTATATTCAAAATAGGTGCGCTGCAGTTTCAGCCCTTTGAAATGATATACCTGGATGAGGAAACGATCGGTGAGCCTTACATAACATTTGCAAAAGAACAGAAAGAGGCATTACCAACTGGTACGCCCGTAATAAACTGCCATATCCAACAGGGTGCAGATTTAAGTCCCGAAGCGGTTGAAGCGTCCTTTCAAAATTCCAAACGTTTCTTTTCAACCCACTTTCCGTCAGTGCGGTACAAGGCATTTCTCTGCTATAGTTGGCTACTCTATCCCCCTATGGTAAAGCACCTTTTTGAAAAATCGAACATTAAACAATTTGCCGCCAATTTCTCCATCATTGGGGCTTGCGATGATTCAGAACAGGCTACCGAATACCTTTTCGGACAAGGAACAAAAAAAGAGCTTCCTGCCAATGCGACCACTCTTCAAAAGTTGGCATTTGACCACATAGAGATGCTTGGCTTTGCCTGTGGTATTATTGTAATATAAATCTTATCCTTCATATTTTGTTGTGGAGTTGAAAACCCCGCCGCGAAGCAAGGGCGCACTTCTATACATGGTCTGCGACCATGTATCGTGCGCTCTGCGAGGCTACGGCCCGGACTTCCGAAAGTCCGGGCCGTTTGCGTCGCTGCGCTCCGT
>CATKAP010000185.1 GCA_949746255.1 uncultured bacterium | reverse complement strand
CACGCTTGTCTCCGCCCTGCTCTCGTAGCAAACGGCGCAGACAAACCCAAGACATTAAAAACCAAGGCGGCAATAGGTCTGCCCGGATACGAATACAAAATGCAGGTTTCCCCTCTCGACTGTATGGGTTGCGGCGTGTGCGCAACGGTTTGTCCCGTTAAGGACGGCGGCGCAATAAAGATGATTCCTCTTCATGAAGCTCTTGCCAAAGGCGAAGACAAAAATTGGGAATTTGCCGTTGATCTTCCCGAAGCGGATACTTCCAAATTCAAGAAAGAAACCGTTAAGGGTTGCCAATTCGCTACTCCTCTCTTTGAGTTCTCGGGCGCGTGCGCGGGCTGCGGCGAAACTCCTTACGTTAAAGTTGTAACCCAGCTTTTCGGCGAGGACATGATAGTGGCCAACGCAACCGGTTGCTCTTCCATTTACGGCGGCTCTTCCCCTACCTGCCCCTATACCACCAACAAACAAGGTCACGGTCCTGCGTGGGCAAACTCACTGTTTGAAGATAACGCGGAATTCGGTTACGGCATGAACCTTGCTTATACCGCAAGAAGAAACGCGGTTAAAGCAAAGGTTGAAAAGCTTGCTGAGCTTTGGAAAGACGACCCCAACAAAACCTGCGAAAAATATCTTGAGGCGTTCAATGACAGAGAACCCTCCAAAAAAGCTTCCGCCGAGCTTGTCAAGGCGCTTGAACAGTGCAATAACTGCGGATGCGAAGCAGACGGACTTGTTAAAGAAATTCTCGAAGCAAAAGACTGCCTTGCAAAGAAATCTATTTGGATTTTCGGCGGCGACGGCTGGGCTTACGATATCGGTTACGGCGGACTAGACCCCGTACTTGCAAGCGGAGAGGACGTAAACGTGCTTGTGCTCGATACCGAAGTTTACTCAAATACGGGCGGTCAGGCAAGTAAATCCACCAACATAGGCGCGGTTGCTAAGTTTGCTGCGGCGGGCAAGAGAGTTAAGAAAAAGGATTTGGGCATGATTGCAAAATCCTACGGTTACGTTTATGTGGCGCAGTGCGCTATGGGTTCCAACCCCGCGCAGCTTTTGAAAGCGCTTTCAGAAGCGGAAGCTTACCACGGACCTTCACTCATTATTTGTTATGCTCCCTGCATCAACCACGGCATAAACATGACAAAGAGCCAGCTTGAAGAAAAGGCGGCTGTAGATTGCGGTTATTGGCAGCTTTACAGATACAACCCCGAAACCGAAAAATTCACGCTTGACAGCAAAGAACCCACGGGCGATTATCAGGCGTTCCTTGCGGGAGAAACAAGATACGCTTCACTTGTTAAAACGCAGGGCGAGGAAGTTGCTACCGAGCTTTTCAAGAAAACCGAAGAATCGGCTAAGGCAAGATTGGAAACTTACAAAAAGCTTTCCGACCAAAACTAAGAATAATAAAAAAAGTAACACCCCGCGGCATAGCCGCGGGGTGTTTTTTATTTATGAATAGTTTTTCCGTGATCGTTGCTTGAACCCACATATGTGCCGTTACTGTCGTAAAAATCCCTTCCGTTACTGCTGTATACGGTTTGTTCGCAACCCATATCATTGATAAACGTATACTCATCCATAGGCGCGGAATCTCCGTTATACCCCCTTTTAAACGACTGCACAGCCGAACTGTCGCCTACGGCAATATTGAACAGAGACAAAAGCGCCTTTATAAATTCCCATAAAAGCCAAAACGGAAACGCAATAATTTTTAACGCTATCGCCCAACCGTTACCTTTCTTTTTTTCTGAATTAACTTCAGTTCTTTCAACTTTAACAGCCGACTCGTCGTCGCTTCCCGTAAAAAACTCGGTCATTTTTGTAAACATTACCTGATCGCGTTCAAGCATTATCAAATACCCGCCGTCGTTGTTTTGGGCAAGAAAATATAAACAGCCCCTATTTTCGTTTTCGTCCTCGGTATCGTGCACAAATAAATACAGTCTGTTTATACCGTATCTATCCTCCGATTTAAACCCCCAACACTCGAATACATAATCGTTGCCGCGTTCGTCGCTCGTTTCAAATTCAAAAGTTTCAAATTTTCCGGAATCAAGCATTGAGGATAACTGTTCGATTAATTTTTCTCCGTCTTTTAAATAAAAGCTGAATTCCTCCTCCACTCCCTCCATACGAAAATCGGGTTCGCCATAAGCCATAAATATTTCCTCCGTAAAATTTTAAATTATGCTAATAATATTGTAGTAGCTATTTTAGCTACTGTCAAGCTGTTTTAGCTACATAATGTTAAAATTTTAAGTAGTTGGTTTATGATGGATAAAAAATTTTGCGAGAATTTAAAAGAACTCAGGCGAATGAAACAATATTCGCAGAAAAACATTTCGAAAGCGTTGGGAATAGCGGTAAGCACTTACGCAAACTGGGAACAAGGCAGAACCGAACCGAGTATTGCCGATATTTATAAATTAATAAACGTATTCGAAGTGGATGCAAACGAACTTTTCGATATTAAATAATCCCCGCGGCACCGCCGCGGGGATTTATATTATTTAACTATTTTTTTATAAGCTTCGGGTCGACGGTCTCGAAATAAGCCCCACTCCAAACGGGCTTGTTCCAATTCGTCCAAATCGAATTCGGCATAAAGAATACCTTCTTCTTCTCTGCCGGCTTCCGAAACAATTTCTCCCGTATTGTCACATATAAACGAGCTGCCGTAAAATGTAAGCGAAGAACTTTGTCCGCCGTTTTCCGCGCAAGGTAAAACTTCCTCTTTGCCTATTCTGTTTGCGGCGGCAACGGGCATAAGATTTGTCGCCGCATGCCCCTGCATAACGCGCTGCCAATGCTTTACGCTATCCGCTCCCAAAATAGGCTCGCTACCTATTGCGGTAGGGAAAAACAGAATTTCCGCGCCGTTCAAGGCAAGGCAACGCGCGGTTTCCGCAAACCACTGATCCCAGCAAATTCCAACACCGAGAACGCCGTAAGAGGTTTTAAAGGTTTTGAACCCCGTATTACCGGAAGTAAAATAAAATTTTTCCTGATAATAATGGTCGTCGGGAATATGCGTTTTGCGGTATACTCCCAAGTTTTTGCCGCAATCCAAAACGGCTACGGAATTATATAAAACATTGCCTTCCTTTTCATAAAAACTTACGGGAATTACCGCTTTATACTGCTTTGAAAGCGGCAACAGCGCTGATATTGCCGCGTTTTTTTCCGTTTGTTCGGCAAAACCGTAATATTCGTACCGCCGTTCCTGACAGAAATACGGACGCTCGAAAAGCTCGGGCAACAAAATAACGTTCGCACCGTTTTCAGCCGCCTGTTTTATAAAGTTTACCGCTTTTTCTATATTTGTTTCGCGGTTGTTAACGCACTGCATCTGCACGCAGGCAATTTTTATTTTTCTCATATAATCAAACCTTAAATTTAAACAGAAAAGAGGTAAGCAATTTATATAAAATGCGTAGAAACGAGTTAGGCAAGGCGCGTGCGGCTTTACCGAAAGAAACTTACTGATGCGTAAATGACTGAGGTAAAACGTAAACGCAACACCGCATAACGAAGTTTATACGCTTTTTATTTCGGTATTTGTTGGGTTAAACAGTGTATATTCCCCCCGCCCGCAAGCAAAGCTTTTGCATAGAAAGGATAAACTTTTCTATCTTTGAAAAACTCTTTTAAAATTTTTAGAGCGGTTTCGTCGTTTTTGTCGCCGAACTGCGGTACAAGCACCGCCGCATTGCTTATATAAAAATTTACGTATGACGCGGCGAGCTTTTCTCCTAATTCGCGTTCGTCTTCGCCGTCCTCGTATTCATACCCTTCAAGTTCGTACTGAGTTATAGTAACCGGTTTTTCGGGGAAAGGCATTTTTATAACTGTTAAACCCTCTTCCTCAAGAACACGCAAATCTGCCAAACATCTCTGTTTCTGTTCGCCGTCCTCGTCCGTCCAACCCAATACAACGGTATCTTCCGCAACGAAGGCGCAAATATTGTCTACGTGACCGTTTGTCTCGTCGCCCTCCACACCGTACGGCAACCAAATAACGCGCTCTGCTCCAAGATATTCCTTTAATTTTTCTTCTATTTTCGCCTTTGTCAAATCGGGATTGCGCCCATTGCTTAAAAGACATTCCTCGGTTGTTATGACCGTGCCTTTACCGTTTGAGGCTATGGAGCCGCCCTCCAAAACGAACGGACGGGCGGAATAACAGGCGTAACCCGTTTTTTTGCAAAATTCTGCGGCGAACGCGTCGTCGTTTTTGTAATTTTTATATAATCCGTCGTAATCGCCGCCCCAGGCGTTAAACGCCCAATCCACACCGCGAACGGTTGTGTTTCCGTCGGTAACGAAAGTCGGCGCCATATCGCGCGCCCAGCAGTCGTCGGTTTTTATTGTAACAAGTTCAACAGCGCCGTTTTTTATTTCGCGTTCCAAATATTCATATGCGCTTTTTTCGCCTTTTTCGGAAACGGCAACATAAACCTTTTCGCCCGCGGAAATATGTTTTATAACTTCGGCAAACACAGGTCTCGCGTCACGTCCGCCGTAAATCCAACTTCCGGAACGCTCGCACCAAATCATTATCGTTGCCGCGTGCGGCGCATATTCCGCCGGCATGTAAAACCCGTCGTTCTTTGGCGTAGTCATTTTATAACCTGCCTTTAAAATCGGCATAACCGAATTGTTTTATAATTTTATATTCCTTTCCCCTCTTTGCGGCTATTGCCGGTAACGGCATTCCGTTAAACGTATTGTTTTTAACGATTGAATATATCGCCATATCTTCAAATGTTAAAATATCTCCCTCTTTAAGCGGTGAATCAAACGAATAATCTCCAACCGTATCGCCGGCAAGGCAGGTACGCGAAGAAAGCCTGTAAGTAAACTTCTTTTCGCCCGCAAAGCCGCTGTTTTTAAGGGGCGGGCGGTAAGGCATTTCCAAAACATCCGGCATATGGCACTCCGCCGAGCTATCCAAAATAGCGATTTGCATGCCGTTTTCTACGATTTCCAAAACCTTGGTATGCAAAAAACCTGCGTTAAGCGCGACCGCTTCCCCCGGTTCCAAATAAATTTGCACGCCGTATTTTTGAGAAAGACGGATTAATTCGCCCTCCAAAAGCTCTAAATTATATCCGTTTTTGGTTATATGATGACCGCCGCCAAGATTGAGCCATTTTAAATTTTTAAAATATTTTCCGTAACTATTTTCAAAGATTTTAACTGTGGCAATCAAGTCCTCCGCTCCCTGTTCGCACAATGTATGAACGTGAAAGCCATCAACTCCGTCCAAAAGCTCTTCTTTAAAATTAACTTTTGTTATTCCCAACCTCGAATGCGGAGCGCAAGGATCGTAAATTCCACCGCCCTGCGTGGAAAATTCGGGATTTATGCGTATTCCCAAACTCGCCTTTTTCGCTCTTTGCTTGAATTTTGAAAGCTGTTCAAACGAGTTGAATACAATATGATCGCATATTTCGGCAATTTCCTCAAATTCGCTTTCAGTATAGGCGGGACAATAAACGTGATTTTCTTTACCGAACTCCTCGTGAGAAAGCTTTGCTTCATATAGCCCGCTTGCGGTTGTTCCGCATAAATATTTTGAAATAAGCGGATAAAAAGCGTAGCACGAAAATGCTTTCTGCGCGAGCAGAATTTTACAGTCCGTGCGCTTTTGCACGTCGCAGAGTATTTCAAGGTTTTTTTCGAGCGCGTCCTCGTCGATAACATAGACGGGCGTAGGAAGTTGAGTAAAGTTCATAATTTAAATACTATTAAAAAACAATCAAAACGAGGCAAGCGAGAAGCAAGCAAAACAATGCAAGCGAGCAAACGTCCGACAGGAGCGTACTATGACGTACGTAACTGAGGCGCGCGGAGCTTATATGCGTTTTAATCCACAAGAACGGGTGATTCTTCAACCACCCACGGCAACCCGTACTTATTCAACGCCTCCATATAAGGGTCGGGATCGAATTCTTCGCAATTATAAACACCCGCCTTGTTCCAAATTCCTTTGGCAACGAGCATGGCGCCTATCATTGCGGGCACTCCCGTTGTATAGGAAATAGCCTGCGAACCCACTTCTTTATAACATTCCTGATGGTCGCAAACATTATAAATATACAGCGTTCTTTTCTTTCCGTCTTTATAACCCGTAAAAATACAGCCGATATTGGTTTTACCCTTGGTTCTCGGCCCCAAAGTCGCGGGATCGGGAAGCAAAGCCTTTAAAAACTGAATGGGAACTATTTCCCTGCCCTCAAAATTTACGGGAACAGTGGAAAGCATGCCTACGTTTTGCAGACAATTCATATGTTGAATATAGCTTTGCCCGAAGGTCATAAAAAAGCGTATGCGCTTTACGCCCTTTATATTTTTCGCAAGGCTTTCTATTTCCTCGTGATGCAAAAGGTACATATCCTTTTTGCCGACCTCGGCAAAATCGTACTCGCGTTTGATTTCCAAAGGTTCCGTTTCAATCCATTTACCGTTTTCCCAATAGGATCCGTTTGCAGAAACTTCGCGCAAATTGATTTCGGGATTGAAATTGGTTGCGAACGCGTAACCGTGGTCGCCGCCGTTACAATCGAGAATATCAATTGTTTCTATGGTGTCGAAATAATGCTTTTGCGCGTAAGCGCAGAAAACCTGTGTAACTCCCGGATCGAAGCCCGTGCCGAGCAGCGCGCACAAACCCGCTTTTTTAAATTTTTCGTTATACGCCCATTGCCATGAATAGTCGAAATATGCGGTAAATCCCTTTTCTTTTACGCGCTTTTCATAAATTTTGCGCCACTCGGGATTTTCCGTATCCTCGCACTCGTAATTGGCGGTATCAACATAATGAACGCCGCATTCCAGACAAGCGTCCATTATAGTCAAATCCTGATAGGGAAGCGCCACGTTTAACACAACGGAGGGATTAAAACTTTTTATAAGCTTAATAATCTCCTGCGTTTTATCGGCGTTTACCGTTGCAGTTGAAAGTTTTGCCGCCGTCTTATTCTTTATTTTCTCAACCAAATCCCTGCACTTGCTTTCAGTGCGGCTCGCGATAAGAATTTCCGTAAAAACGTCGTCCGCCTGACAGCATTTTTGTATTGCAACCTGCGCCACGCCGCCGCAACCTATAACCAATAGTTTCATTTCGCCTCTTCGACCTCCTTTAAGAGTTCTTCAACGTATTTAGGCAAACCGAACGCGCCTAAATGTAAATTAGTGGTGTAATATCTTGTGTCTATTCCGCGCAAATTCCATTTTTCCGGCTTAAAATCGCGCAAAGGGTGATATTTTTTGCTTGCGAAGCCGAACAGCCAATAACCGGACGAACAAGTGGGAATATGCGCCTGATAAACTTTGGAGACGGGAAAACACTGGTAAACTTTCTGGTGCATTTTTTTACATTCTTCCTTGTCCTCAACGTAAAAAGGACTGCCGTGCTGATATACCATTATTCCCGTTTCGTTTAAAGCTTTAAAACAACTGCCGTAAAATTCTTTTGTAAACAATCCTTCCGTAGGTCCGAAAGGATCGGTTGAGTCGTTGATTATAAGGTCGTATTCACCCGCCTTGCCGCGAATAAATTTCAAACCGTCCTGAATATATAAATTCACGCGCTTATCGTTCAAGCCTTCCGCCGTTTCGGGGAAAAATTTTTTCGAAACGTACACAAACATTTCGTCCTCTTCCACAACGTCTATGCGTTCAATTTCGGGATAACGGCATAATTCCTTAGCCACTCCGCCGTCTCCGCCGCCTATTACAAGTACGTTTTTTACTTTTGGATGAACCGCCATGGGAACGTGCGCGACCATTTCGTCGTATATAAACTCGTCCTTTTCCGAAAATACGACTTCGCCGTCCAAACTTATAAATTTACCCAAATCGTCCGAATCGAACACATCGACCTGCTGAATGTCGCTCTTTTCGGAAAAAAGCTGTTTTGTAACTCTTATATTAAGTTTTATATTCGGAGTATGAACATCCGAAAACCACATTTCCATGGCAATTTCTCCTTATTGGGTTATAGTCGGTAAATTAGTTTAAAACGCAGTTATGCGCAGCTTATATGCGTTTTAATATTTTAACGTAATACGTTTAAATTATTAACTTCAAAATCCTCCGTTCCCTGCATGGAGCACCCCTTCGCTTTGGCATATTCGATGTATTCGATTATATCCTTTGTGATAAGCTCTCCGGGAGCGAGAATGGGAATTCCGGGCGGATAACACATTACAAATTCGGTGCAGATTTTTCCTTCCGACTCTTTTAACGGAAGCGAAATTTTATCCGAATAAAACGCTTTGCGGGGCGGCACCGCAACCTTGGGAGAAATGTATTCCGCCGAAAGCATACCGCTTTTATCTCGTTTGTACAATCTTTTCATATCGTCCAGCGCGCCTACCAAACGTTCGATATCCTGCGGTCTGTCGCCTATCGATATATAAGCCAAAATATTGGAAATATCTCCGAATTCTATTTGGATATCGTATTCATCGCGCAAAATATCGTAAACTTCTATTCCCGCAAGTCCCAAATCACGAGTATATACGGCAAGCTTGGTCACGTCGAAATCATATACGGAAGTTCCGTTTATAAGTTCTTTGCCGTATGCGTAATAATCGCCTATACCGTTAATTTCACTGCGGGCATAGTTTGCGAGAGACATAACTTTCGAAAAAAAGGTTTTTCCGTTCAGCGCAAGATTCCTGCGCGAAATATCGAGGCTCGACATTAAAAGATACGACGCGCTCGTAGTCTGCGTAAGATTTATAATTTGTCTTACGTGGTCGCTGTTCACGGTGTCGTTTAAAAGTAAAATAGAGCTTTGAGTAAGACTCCCTCCAGACTTATGCATTGAAACCGCCGACATATCCGCCCCCGCCGACATTGCCGAAACGGGGAGTTCGTCGTTAAAGGAAAAATGTGTTCCGTGCGCCTCGTCGGCAAGAACTTTCATTCCGTGAGAATGGGCAAGCGACACTATTTTTTTTATATCCGAACAAATGCCGTAATAGGTGGGATTATTGACGAATACCGCCACCGCGTCGGGATTATCCAAGATAGCCTGCTCAACTTTTTTAGGCTCCATACCGAGAGAAATTCCAAGGTTCTTATCGGTTTCCGGATTGACGTAAACAGGAACGGCGCCGCATAAAATCAGCGCGTTGATAACGCTTTTGTGAACGTTACGCGGAAGTATGATTTTATCGCCTTCTTTACATACGGAAAGAATCATGCTTTGAACAGAAGAAGTAGTTCCGCCGACCATAAAAAAGCTGTTGGCCGCGCCGAACGCTTCCGCCGCAAGCGCTTCCGCTTCGCGTATTACCGAAGACGGATGGCACAAATCGTCGAGAGGTTTCATCGAATTAACGTCTAGACCCACGCACTTCTCGCCGAGAAGCTCGACAAGTTCGGGATTTCCTCGACCGCGTTTATGTCCGGGCACGTCGAACGGAACTATTCTTTTTTTTCTGAATTTTTCAAGCGCTTCGTAAAGCGGCGCCTGAGTTTGCCGCACGTTCATAAACGAACCCTCCAAGTAAAAAAGACGACCATTAAAGGCCGTCTTTACGTAAAATGCGCATATGCGCATATTTATTGTACGTTTTATTCTTGATTTAATCTTTCAGAGTCTATATAGCAAATACTTTTACTACTCTTATTGACCGTTTCACAAGCGACGCCTTCAAGGCTTTGATTATAAAGTAATCAACTTATAAAATTTGAGCTTTTAACTCAATCAATAATGCGGACAAGCCGCCAAATATTTGCATGGACCCTAAAGAACCACACTTACGTTAAATAAATCCAAACTAAGAATTTTAACGCAATCAAAGTATAACCCAAACGCGCCGTAAAGTCAATAAATTTTAAACTTTATTTTCCAAAAATTGCGCGATAACGTTCATAACGATTTCGTCTTCCTCGATCGCCGCGTCATAATCAAAGTTGCGGAAAAATTCCTCGCTCTTTCCGTTCTTCTTCCCGACAGCAGAAAGCGCCGCGTACAACTCCTTTAACTTGTGCTCAGCCGCTACGGTATTATACGGGTTGTGAGCTTTTCCTTCGGAAAGATATTTGGTAACATTTTCTTTGTATACCCCGTAATATGCCGCGTTTTCTTTATTTACCACGGTATCGTTATCGCCGTGAATCAACAACACCTGCGCGCCCTTTTTCCCCGCATTTTCAATCGCGCTCATATTCCCGCGTTTACCGAATTTAACAAACCCTATAAATTTCCAAAAGGGAACCAATAACGCGGCTAACCGTTTCGGAATAAATTTAGCAGCTCCGTAAAACAAAGTTTTTACGGGGGTATCCGGCGAACTAATCGCCACTACTTTATCCACTTTGCAAAGACCCGAAGCGCAAAGAGCCGAATAAGCGCCCCAGCTGTGACCAATAACGTAAATCTTTTTATCGGGAAATTCCGCTCGGGCGCAACCGATTGCGGTAACCGCAGTGTTTACCCCCTCATACATTCCGCCCAGATTTTTACCTTCGGAAAGATTACACCCTTTGCTATCCAGTGCGAGCACGGGATAACCAAGGTTGCAAAAATAAGCAATTTCCTTTGTATAAGCTATATGTCCCGGCCCCATACCGTGGCAAAAAACAACAACGGCGTCGCGTTGTTCCATGCGGTCATTACGGTATATATAACCGTTAATTATATTTTTATCGCTGTATACCGATAATTGCTGACCTCTTATATATAACTTGTTGAGATTAAAATACGATAAAAGTTCATTTTTATCCGCGCGTTTGCCGAACGCAACACGGTAACATACGGCGGCAAGAACAAACAAAATCAAAACGGTTGCAACAATTATCGTTGCCACTGTTATAAGAACTATATATAAAATTTCCATATTCTTTTT
>CATKAP010000184.1 GCA_949746255.1 uncultured bacterium | reverse complement strand
TGTCAAATTCGGATATTTTCTTATAGCCGCCGATTTTGATGTCGTCTGCAAAATCTGCCCTTGCCACAAGGATTTCATCTGCTTCTTTGCTGTCCTTTAATGCAGTTTTGAACTCGGTAAGGCAGTTCTGCATATCCTTGATGTACTGTGTCATGCTTCCGCTTTCATCAATCCCCAAAAAGATAAGGTTGACGCTCTCGCTCTCCAAATCGTCAACGGCGGTATTTTCTACCTCGATTTCGTCCAAGCCGTCAATCTCAATTCCGTTTTCTTCGTATTTGCTCATTGTTTTAGTCCTCCACTTCTTCAATCTCAAATTTATTGTCGCCATAATCAACATCTTCAACTTCGTAATCATCGACTTTCAAGTCGAGATAGTCTGTATATCCTTTGTTTTTCAGTTTGTCCAAAGCATCTTCCTTTGAATTTGCCTCAATAACTCCCTCTCTGTGTCCGTAACGAAGATGACCTGTTATATAGTCTGCCTCTTGTGAAACTTTGAATTTTGCCATGTTTTGCTCCTTTCTTTCTTATAAAATGCTGTCTGTGCTGTTCACAAGGTTTACATGGTACTTGGTCTTGAACTCGTCAAATGCCTGCGCTGTTGCGTCCTCAAACCCCGGAATGATTGACATACAATCGTCAAGGATATATATTTTCTTCGTAACCTCTGGGCGTGTTTCGTAATGCTCCAAAATCTGCTTAATGCTCTCCATAACGCAATGGCTCTTTGCCTCACCGCCGATGATAACCTTGTCAAACTTCTCAATCTTATTCAGGAAGTCAAGGTTGATGTAGCCGTTGGTATCGTATTCCGGCTTGATAACGCCGTACATCTCGGACAGCGGGTCTTGTCCTTTTACAAGCCTCTGCACAACAGACTTTTTCGCTACAGAATGAAAGTAAATCATGTTGGAGAACTGGTTCTCCAACGCACAGCCGGTAGTCCCCTGAATACAGTGGTAAGACCATACGCACAGCGTTTTCTTGCCGTCTTTTTCCAAATGCTCCACATAATTACGGCTTGCCATAGGGTTAATAACCGCCCGCCATTTTCCGCTGTCAAGGTCTGCAAGCGTGATAGGCGTGTACGGTGCCGGATTATTCCCGTTCTCGTCAATCCACCAGCAAGGATGAAAAATCTGGTGCGGCGTGTGCGTGTCGAT
>CATKAP010000183.1 GCA_949746255.1 uncultured bacterium | reverse complement strand
GTACCGGGACCACCAGTAATAATACAAAAATTATTTTCTAATGAACCCTGTATTGCTTCTATTTGGGTTTCATCCAAATCAATCCCATATTCTCCTTCCTTATCATAAATTAAAGCGTTAATATGTGTATAAGCTTCTGGTTCAGTACTTGCAAGCCGAAGAATATTATTTGCAGTCCGCTCTTCCATTTCTAGTATTTCTGGTAAATAAATGTACTTTTCGGTATCACTAATTTTTTTAAATCTAAGGGATTGTTCCTTTATCATTTCAATTGTGATAGTGTTAACAAATTCTTTGGTAACAGAAATATCATTTAAAAGAACCAATACTTTATTTCCAAACTTTTCTAAATCCATCCCTAAGCTGCCGTATTCTAACTCGTTATTTTTAAGAACCTGTCTGGCACAAGCTAAAACTCTCCGCTTATCGGTTGCAGGAATATTTTCTCGCTTTCCAATTTCATCTGCAATTTCAAATGTTATTCCTCTAAAACGGCACAGAATATATGGATTCTTTTTTATTTTTGATATGGTATAAATACCGTATTCTTTGTATGCTTTGTATCCAATAGATGATGGAATATGAAATTTTTGCAGATAACTGATAATTTCTTTGGCACATCTTGTTTCCGAATAAGACTTAATGATTTTTTCCAATTTATTTTCAGAAATACCTTTGATTTTTAAAATCTGATTTGGATCCTTGTCAAGAATTGCAAGTGTGTTTTCTCCAAATTCTTCATATATTTTGTTGGCTAATTTGGCTCCGATTCCTTTAATTGCGCCAGATGAAAGATAATTTAAAACTGCGTCCTTATCTTGTTCGAGCAATTCATTATAAGAAAATACCTGTAGCTGCTTTCCATATTTTTTATCCTTAATCCATTTTCCATTGATAACATATCTGAAATCAGATACATTTGGAAGATAATATCCCCTGCAGATAATATTTATATTATTTAATATATCGTTTTCATCAGAGACTATAAATTTTGCAACACCAAATCCATTTTCTTCATTTTGATATATTTTTGTACATATCTTTACTACATATGATGCCTGTGTACCAACTTCAGGTAATAAACATGACTTTTTACCTCTTTGTTTATCTGCTATTTCATTAAAGAAAATAAGTGCCTCTTCTTCTGAAGCTGATTTTTTATATACAGCATCATGGTATAATACAATATCAGCGCATTCCTTCCATGAATATACAATTTTATTTAATTCTATGTCATCAATACTTTTTATTGCATAGCAACTCATTAGGCAACTCCCATTTCTAAAGACATTAAATACTTCTTTAATTCTGAATTATTATAGGTTGCGTCGTTAGTTTCCTTGTTACAAAAATGTCTGAAACAAATATTTTTTGTGTTTCTATTGTTATATAAAACACGTATACAAGCTGCTATTGCCCGCTCACAATAGTATTCGCTGAATTCTCCAATGTGCTTAACACCAAATGTTTCAGGTGCTACAATGCCGGTCAACCATCTATAAGCTTCTTTTCTTTCAAAAATTCCGAACTCAATGATTTTTTCCAGATAATAATGAGCCTCATTTCTTAATGCTCTTAACTTCGCTCTGGCCGGAGTACTTATTAATTGAGTCCTTCCGTTGCTCATCTTTTTTACCCGGCAGTAACAATCGCAACCAGGATCCTCGCATACAAGTAACCATTCATCCTTATATTTATTTATCTTAATGCCTTCAGCATTGCGGTATATCATTTTTTTGCCGCAGTAAGGGCAGCTTATCATATTTTTGGCAGTTATATAATTTCCGGTAATGGTTTTAAAACTATTTTTATATTGAATCATACCTCTCTGATAGTGTTTTCCTTTGCTCATATATACTTTCCTTCTTTCTTAT
>CATKAP010000182.1 GCA_949746255.1 uncultured bacterium | reverse complement strand
GTAGAACATCAGGCTCTCCAGCGACACCGGCGAGAAAGCCTTGTCAAAGGATTGGTTCTCTTTCAGTCCGTACCCTAGAACAACGGCGGTAGTAGTGCCGTCCCCCGCAACGTCGTTTGTTTTTGTGGATACTTCTTTTACGAGTTGCGCGCCCATATTTTCAAAAGGGTCGTCAAGTTCAATTTCTTTTGCGATGGTTACGCCGTCGTTAGTGATTAACGGCGCGCCGTATTTCTTATCGAGAACAACGTTCCTGCCTTTAGGGCCTAAAGTAATTTTAACGGTATCGGCAATTACGTTTACGCCGTTTTCAAGTGCTTTTCTTGCTTCGTCGCCGTATTTTATCTGTTTAGCCATAATTAAATTCTCCTTAATTTATTCGACTATAGCCAAAATATCGTTTTGGCGAATAATCGTATATTCTTTTTCGTCGATTTTTACTTCGGTTCCGCTATATTTGCTAAGTAGAACTTTATCGCCGACTTTAACCTGCATTTTAATTTCTTTACCGTCTACAATGCCGCCCGGACCGACAGCTACAACAACGCATGTTGCGGGTTTTTCCTGTGAAGCTGCGGTAAGGTAAAGACCGCTTTTTGTCTTTTCTTCGGCTTTTAGACCTTCTACGACTACTTTATCGAATAAAGGCTTGATTGTCATTGAAATTTCCTCCGAAATTTGATTAATTTAATTACACATATTTTATAAACTTGACAAAATAAAGTTAAACATACGATAGGAAAAAATTGCATTTTAATTAAAAATATGTTAATATGTCTTTCGATAGGTTAACATATGGATAAATGGGATAAAAGATTTATGGAAATGGCGGAAGTCATAGGTTCTTGGTCAAGTTGTTATCAGGAAAACCGACACATAGGCGCCATAGTCGTTAAAAATAAGAGAATAATAGCAACCGGTTATAACGGTGCGCCTCAGGGTATAAAAAGTTGTGCGGATAAACATTTGTGTATGCGTAAAGAACAAAATATCGCAAGTGGGACAAGGCACGAATTGTGCTATGCCGTTCATGCCGAACAAAACGCTATAATTCAGGCGGCGCGCGTAGGTTCGAGCGTTGAGGGGTGTACGCTTTATTGCACTCATCAGCCTTGTGTTATCTGCGCTAAAATTATAATTAATTCGGGTATTTCACGAGTTGTTTACAAAGAGGGCTATCCGGACGATTTTTCTTTAAGACTTTTTGAAGAGGCGGGAGTAAAGCTCGAAAAATATTCGGAGGAATAGAAATGGCAAAACCTTTAGTAACTATAAATTTTGCAAACGGTAAAAATGTAAAAATAGAATTGGAGCCGGAAAAGGCGCCGAATACGGTAAATAATTTTATAAATCTTGTTAAATGCGGTTTTTACGACGGACTTGTTTTTCACAGAGTTATAAAAGATTTTATGATTCAGGGCGGAGACCCTGCCGGAGTTGGGACGGGCGGTCCCGGTTATTGTATAAAAGGCGAATTTTCCGCAAACGGATTCAAGGGGAACGATATTAAACATTTGCGCGGTATTATATCTATGGCGAGAGCTTCCGCGCCCGATTCTGCGGGATCGCAGTTTTTTATAATGCATAAAGATGCCGCTTATCTTGACGGGCAATATGCCGCGTTCGGAAAAGTTGTGGAAGGAATGCAGGTTGTAGATGAAATAGCTTCCGTCAAAACCGATTGGAACGATAAACCGGTTATTCCCCAAGTTATGAATAAAGTTACTGTTGAAACTTTCGGGGTGAATTATCCCGTTCCTGTGAAAAAATAATTATTCGGAGAAAATTATGGCGGACAATAACGTTTATCAAAATCCTTTGATTACAAGATATGCAAGTAAGGAAATGGCAGAAAATTTTTCCGATTCAAAGCGTTTTAAACTTTGGCGAAAGCTGTGGATTGCATTGGCTGAATCGGAAAAAGAACTCGGTTTGAATATTACAAACGAGCAGATTGCAGAAATGAAAAAATTTGCGGACGATATTAATTTTGAAGCGGCTGAAAAATTCGAAAGGGAAGTAAGACACGACGTTATGGCGCATGTTCACGCTTTTGGTTCGCAGGCTAAGTCCGCAATGCCTATCATACATTTAGGCGCGACAAGTTGCTTTGTTGATTGTAATTCAGAACTTATTATTTTAAATGACGCTTTGCAAATCGTTAAAGCGAAACTTATTAACGTTATCGATAAACTTGCTGCATTTGCATTAAAATATAAGGACGTTCCAACGCTTGGATTTACGCATTTGCAACCTGCGCAACTTACTACCGTAGGTAAGCGCGCAACTTTATGGCTACAAGATTTGATAATGGATTATTATAATCTTGTTAATTTGCAAAATTCGTTTAAGTTGCGTGGAGTTAAAGGTACTACAGGAACGCAGGCAAGCTTCATGGAGCTTTTCGGCGGCGACGAAAATAAAGTCAAAGAGCTCGAAAAAAAAGTTGTAAAGAAACTTGGTTACGAAAAGGTTTACGGCGTAACAGGTCAGACTTATCCCAGAAAATTCGATTATAACGTTTTATGCGTACTTTCGCAAATAGCACAGAGCGCATATGAATTTTCCAATGATATTCGAATTTTACAGAATATGAAAGAGATCGAAGAACCCTTTGAAAAATCACAAATTGGTTCCTCGGCTATGGCGTATAAGAGAAATCCTATGCGTAGCGAAAGGATAGGATCGCTAGCAAGGTTTGTTATTTCATTGCCGATGAACAGCGCTATTACTGCGGGTACTCAGTGGTTCGAGCGTACTCTTGACGATTCGGCAAATAGAAGAATTGTAAACGCACAGGCTTTTCTTGCGCTTGACGGCATACTCAATATTTATATGAACGTTTCTGAAAATTTGGTGGTTTACGAAAAAGTTATCGCAAAACACATTGCCGCCGAATTGCCTTTTATGGCTACGGAAAATATTATGATGGAGTGCGTAAAAGCCGGTGGAAACAGGCAAGAATTACATGAAAAGATAAGAGTGCTTTCAATGGAAGCAGGTAAAAATGTAAAAGAGTTAGGAAAGGAAAACAATCTTATCGAATTGATAAAAGCTGATAAAACCTTTGAGGCTGTTCACTGTAAACTGGATGAAATACTTGAAGCTTCAAAATTTATAGGCAGGGCGCCTTCACAAACTGTAGAATTTATAGAAAACGAAGTTCAACCAATTCTTAAGAGTAATAAATCCGTTTTAGGACAAAAAGGCGAAGTAAAAGTTTAAGATAAGTGAACAGTTTTATTAAACCTTAATTGTTTAAATATGAAATAAAATAAAAAACCCAACCTACATGGTTGGGTTATGGCAGGGGAGACACGATTCGAACATGCAACCGACGGTTTTGGAGACCGCGACTCTACCGTTGAGCTACTCCCCTAAAATTTCAAGCAAAATAAATTATATATTAACGGTTAATTTAAGTCAACTGTTTTTCGGAGATTAATTTAATGAAAAAACAATTTAAACTCGGCGTAATCGGTTGCGGATTTATGGCAACTTCAATTTTGAAGGGGGTTGTTCTTTCCGATTATCTTAATGAGAAAAAAATTATTGTGAGCGATAAATCCAGAGAAAAACTCGATAAAGTCCGTTTTCTCGGTGTTCGAACGACTGATAATAATAAATTTGTTGCCGAGAATAGCGAATATTTGGTTATTGCCGTTAAACCGCAGAATTTTGAAGAAGTCGTAAAAAGTTTAAATGGAGTTGTACCTGAAAAGATTATTTCGGTAATGGCGGGAGTGAAAAAAAGCACTGTAAAATCCGCATTCGGGCTTAAACAAATAAATGTTGCTCGCGCCATGCCTAATTTGCCGTGTTCCATCGGAAGCGGTGCGATTGGATTGGATATGACTGATTTTAACGGAAATACGGACGATACTGAATTCATAAGTAATGTTTTTTCAAACTTGGGTACAGTTGTAAGCTTAGAAGAAAATAAAATGGACGGAGTTACGGGAATAAGCGGAAGCGGTCCCGCATATGTGTTCATGTTTATAGACAGTCTTATTTCTGCGGGAGTAAAACAAGGGCTTACCAAAAACGAAGCGAAAATTCTTGTCGTACAAACAGTTTTGGGAAGTGCAGAAATGGTTCAACGTGAAGAACAGAGCATAGAAGAGTTGATTATAAACGTTTGCAGTAAAGGCGGTACGACTATAGAGGCCGTAAAAGTACTTGAAGAAAATAATTTCAGTAAGATTATTTCCGCCGCAGTAGACGGTTGCGTCGCCCGCGCCAAAGAACTTTCGTTAAAATGAAGAAAGTAATTTTGTTTACAGACGGTGCATGTTCTGGAAATCCCGGAGTCGGCGGGTGGGGCGCCGTTCTTATTTTTAAAGGAATTGAAAAACGTATTTCCGGTGCCGAACCTTTAACGACAAATAACAGAATGGAAATTCAAGCGGTTATAGAGGGGTTAAGTTGTTTGAAAGAGCCTTGCGAGGTAACCGTTTACAGCGACTCTGCGTATACCGTAAATGCTTTTGCAAACGATTGGATTTATTCTTGGGAGAAAAACGGATACAGAAAACCCGATAAAAAAGAGGTTTTGAATGCGGATCTATGGCAAAGACTTTTAGCTTTAACGCGTGTGCATAAGGTTGAATTCGTTAAAGTAAAAGGGCATTCCGATAATGAGTACAACAATATTTGCGACAAGCTTGCTACCACAGCTATTAAAAATTTTAAAGCATAATTATAAATAACCGTCAAAACGTATATATTAATAATGTAATGAAACACAGAGAAGTTTTAAAGCATTTCATAAATGTTTTGGCGGTTATAATTTTAAGCTTAGTAGCTTTTTTATTTATTGCTTATGGTTTTTTGGAAGGAAATCTAAGTTTTTTTGAAGTTTATTTAAAATTGTTAACAGCGGTAACGGGAGTAGTTACGGCAACGCTCGCCGCGGCGGGAATTTTGTTCTATTTTTTGAAAAAACAGAGTTCTTTTCGATTAATTGTATGTATTCTTATATTTGCAGACGTTTTCGCCGTCGTATTTTACGCGCTTTGCGCTACTAAATTAATAGGCAAGATTAATAGTGTTGAAGCATTGAGGGAATATATAAGCAACGCGGGAAATTGGGCTACCGTTATATATATAGTTTTTTGTTTTTTGCAGGTGGTTTTATTGCCTGTACCCGGATCTGTCGCCGTCGGCGTTGGAGTAGCTATGTTCGGACCTTTTAAATGTGCCGTATATGGGTTTATAGGGATTGCGGCAGGATCTTTACTTGCTTTTCTGATTGGTAGGAAGATAGGTTATAAAGCTGTATGTTGGATTGTAGGGCAAGAAAGTCTTGATAAGTGGCTTGAGAAATTGAAAGGCAAAGATTATCTGATTCTTTCAATTATGTTTTTATTGCCTATGTTTCCCGACGATATATTGTGTTTTGTTGCGGGACTTTCTTCAATGACGTGGAAATATTATTTTGTAATGGTTATGGCTACTCGAGCAATATCTGTTTTTACGACTGCGTATTCGTTTGAACTTATACCGTTTACAACTTGGTGGGGAATTATAATTTGGTTGGTTCTGGCTTCACTTGTGATAGTTTCATTTTGGCTTGTCTGTAAATATTCCGAGAGTATAGACACATTTATGAAAAGTAAATTTAAATTGAAAAAGAAAGGCGACTGACGTCGCCTTTTTTGTTTTAAAAAAACAAAAAAAATAAATTATATTATTTTAATAAATTGGCTTTTCTTTTGTGTATTTATTTGTTAAAATGTATTGGTAGGAAATTGGCAT
>CATKAP010000181.1 GCA_949746255.1 uncultured bacterium | reverse complement strand
TTGAATGTAAAAATTTAAAATTTGCCTATCGCGGCAGTAGCGAATACGCTATAAAAGGCGTAAGTTTTTGCGTGAAAAAAGGCGAATTTATTTCTGTGATTGGTCATAACGGAAGCGGTAAATCCACGCTCGCCCGTCTTTTAAACGGTTTGTTGGAAGCGGAGAGCGGTGAAATTACCGTAATGGGTTTGTCTGTTTGGGAAGATAAAAACGCGATAGAAATAAGAAAACACGTCGGCATAGTTTTTCAGAATCCCGATAATCAGACGGTAGCCTCGATAGTCGAGGACGATATAGCTTTCGGTCCGGAAAACATCGGAATAGAGAGAGAAGAAATTGGCAGACGTATAGAATGGGCGCTAGGCGCCGTAGGTATGGCGGAATACCGCAACGCCACTCCGGCAAGACTTTCCGGCGGGCAGAAGCAACGAATCGCCATTGCCGGAGTTCTTGCTATAAAACCAGACGTGCTTATTTTGGACGAATCTACCGCAATGCTGGACCCTAAAGGAAGAAAAGAGGTAACCGAAATTATCCGCAAACTGAATAAAGAAGAGGGCATAACGGTAATATTAATCACTCACTTTATGGAAGAAGCTCTTCTTGCCGACAGAACAATAGTTATGAACAGGGGAGAAATAGCTCTTACGGGTACTCCCGACGAAATTTTTGCAAACGGCGAAATGTTGGAAACGTTAAACCTTGCTTTACCGAGGATAAGCGTGCTCTGTAACATGCTGCGCGCCGCCGGAATGGATATAAGCGACGTTTTAAAGCCGGAAGAACTAGCCGTTCAGATAGCGGAGAATATGAATAAACGCGATATATTTTCGGGGCAATGCGGGTTGAAAGTGAAAAATACGGAAAAGCTGAAAGGCGAATGGGATATTGAAATAAACGATTTAACTTATACCTATTCCAAAAAGTCGCCTTTTGCAACCAAAGCTTTAAAAGGCGTAAATCTTACTGTTTCGGAGGGGGAATTTTTCGGAATAATCGGGCATACGGGCAGCGGTAAGTCTACGCTTATACAGCATTTTAACGCTTTAATAAAACTTCCGCAGGCGGAAAAAAGATACCGTAAAAAAAAGGTGAAAAAAGGTCAGCCTGAACCTGTTCTTTCAAGCATATTCGTAGGGCAATTCAATCTTGCGGATAAAAAGTGCGATTTTAGATCTCTCCGGGCGAACGTGGGTATGGTATTTCAGTATCCCGAATATCAGCTTTTTGCCGAAACGGTTTTTGCGGACGTGGCATTCGGTCTTAAAAACTTCAGCAAAAAAATTACCGACGACGAAATTGCGCTGGCGGTAAAAGAAAGTTTGGAAGCGGTGGGATTAAATTACGAAGAATATAAAGATAAATCCCCTTTCGATTTATCTGGAGGGCAAAAGCGCCGCGTTGCGATTGCCGGCGTTATAGTAACGAAACCTAAAATTCTTATTTTGGATGAGCCGGCCGCGGGTTTGGACCCTAAAGGTAAAAGCGAAATTATGGAGCTTTTACACAAACTCCACCGCGAATGGTGTAAAACCGTAATAATAGTTTCGCACGATATGGACGAAGTTGCTGAAAACTGCACGAAAGCCGCAGTTATTTCAGAAGGTAAAATTTTTGATTGCGACGTTCCTTGTAATTTGTTTTCCCGTGCTGAAGAACTTACGGCGTTGGGGTTGGATATACCAATGACGTCCAAGATAAGCGCGGAACTTGAACAATACGGTTTTAATATTCAGGGCGGCTCCACGGTGGAAAATTTTGCCGAAAACGTTATAAGCGTATACGGGGGTGAAAACCGTGCTTAACGACGTAACTTTCGGTCAGTATTATCCCGCGCAGTCTTTTGTTCACAGACTTGACCCGAGGATTAAAATACTCGCACTTATCGCTTTTATAGTCCTGTTATTTTGCTCGTTTAATTTTTATTCGCTTATACTGTGCGGTATTTTGCTTTTTGCGGCGGTTGTCGCGGCGCGCGTTCCGTTTGCAAGCGTTTTGCGTTCGGTAAAGGGCATAATTTTTCTGTTAATTTTTACAGCCGTTTTAAATTTGTTTTTCCATAAAGGCGAAGTTTTGCTTACGCCTGAGGATTGGTTTGTTAAAATCTATCTTGAAGGCGTTATATTCACGGTATTCTTTATATTAAGGTTGTTCTTTTTGATTATGGCGTCTTCGGTGTTAACTCTTACAACCACGCCCGTATCGCTTACCGACGGAATAGAAAGTCTTTTAAAACCTCTTACGTATATAAAATTTCCCGTTCACGAACTCGCGCTTATAATGTCTATTGCATTGAGATTTATACCAACTCTCATAGACGAAACAAACAGGATTATTTCTGCGCAGAAGGCAAGGGGGGCGGATTTCGAGAGCGGCAATATTTTTAAAAGAATAAAAGCGATAGTGCCGATTTTAATACCTTTGCTGATAAGCGCGTTCAGACGTGCCGACGAGCTTGGCGACGCAATGGATTCCCGCTGTTATTCAAATTCCAAAAACAGAACCAAATATAAAAAACTGAAATTCGGTTTGCGTGATTTGGCGGTATTTTTAATGTTTATAACTTTGATAGCCGGGGTTGTTTTGTTCAATATTTACGGTGAAGCTATTTTTCCGCAAATCTACATGTATATTAAGATAAGATGAAATACTTACTTTTGGTCGCTTACGACGGAACCGCTTACGGCGGTTGGCAAATTCAGAATAATTCTGTAACCGTTCAGGAAAAGCTTGAAAAATCGGTTGAAACGCTTGTCGGGCAAAAATGTTCCGTAATCGCGAGCGGAAGAACGGATAGCGGAGTTCATGCCGCGGGACAGGTATGCAGTTTTGAAGCGGAAACGTCAGTTCCTGCGGAGAAAATTGCGGACGCTCTGAATATTACGCTTCCGCCGGATATAAGCGTTCTGAGTTCATGCGCCGCACCCGAAGGTTTCGATGTTAACCGTAGCGCAAAGCGTAAAACTTATTGTTATCGCCTGTATTTTGCGCCTCGAAGAAATCCTTTAAAAGACAGGTATTCTGTCCATGTGAAAAACGGCGCGGATATAGAGAAACTTAAATATATTGCGGGGGCTTTTGTAGGAGAGTACGATTTCAAGGCTTATTGTAAAAGCGGTTCGCAAGTTAAAACCACGGTGCGCAGGGTATATTCGGTAAACATTGTGCAAAAGTGTTCGTCATTAGGAACAGATGTGGAAATTTCGGTGTGCGGGGGCGGATTTTTGTATAACATGGTGCGCACGATGGTAGGCACAATGCTGTATTTTGCAATGGGTTCGCTTACCGAAGAAGACGTTAAGCGTTCTTTGGAAAAGTGCGACAGGAGCGCGGTAGGTAAAACAATGCCGGCACGCGGACTTACTTTAGAGCACGTGGATTACGGTTTTAAAATTTTTAATATTTAACAAGCTTTTCACAAATCGATTTTATTTCTTACAATTTGCACATATATAATTATAGAGCTGGCGGAAGAGAGAGGGAGACAGGATATGGATTTTTTTGAATATGCGAATTTAGCTTTACAGTTTGTCGACGGAGGTTTGTTTTGGGTACCTTTTTTAGTCGGCGGTCTTTGTTTTGCAACGGTGTTCGTGTTCGAAGGAGTAGCATTGTATACCATAGCAAAGCGCGAAGGCTATAAAAACAAATGGATGGCGTTTATACCTTTTTTCAACACATATTATATCGGAGTTTGCGCACAAAAAAATAAATGCATGAATATGAGCGCGAAAACCGTTTCTACGGTTGCCGCTTCGCTTGAAGCCGTGCTCGGAGTAGGGTTTATTATTTATTATACGGCGCTGTATCTTGTTATGCCGTATTATGCCAAAACGGGAGACACAATAGTCAATCCCGTTACGGGCTTATCGCAGGATGTTTACGGACTTATGGGAGTTCCTTCGGAACTGGCTTGGGCGAGTTGGTGTTTTACCTATTTAAACGATTATATCCTTGTTTGGTTAAATCTTGTATTTCTGTTTTTTCAGGTGTTATTGCTTTCGGCTTTCTTCCAAACCTATGCAGCGCGCAGATATTTTTTATTTACCATTACCAGCGTATTGTTTCCCATACAGGGAATACTTTTCTTCATAGTACGCAACAACAAAGGTATGAACTACCGCGAATATTTGCGTAGCGAACAGGAAAGACAGTACCGTATGTATCAACAGTACGCGCAACAGAACTTCGGAGGCAATCCTTATAGCGGTAACCCTTACGCCGGAGGCGGGTATAATTCTACGGGTAACTCGGAAGCAAGTACGCCGAACGGTGGCGGAGAAGAACGTAATGGCGCACCCGAAGATCCTTTTTCCGAATTCGGCGGGAAGTCTTCCGACCCGTTTGACGATAATTTGCATTAAGTTTTAAACAACACGGTTATATCCGAGTTTTAAAACGGCAAAGTTGAATATTTTATAGCTTTTATTTGTTGTTGAAAGAGCGCTTATGCGCTCTTTTTATTTGCAATTTTAACAGTTAATTGATATAATAAAATCGTAACGGTATAAGCCGTAATTATAGCAGGCGGAAAGATATGTCGGATTGTATAGCCGCGATAGCCACGGCGAACGGCGCCGGTGGGGTGGCGGTAATAAGAATAAGCGGAGAAAATGCGCTTAAAATAGCTAAAAAAATGTTTAAAGCGAAAGTCGGCTTTCAACCTAACCGCATGTATGCGGGCAAAATAGAGGGCGACGGTTTTACCGATTACGGATTTGTCGTTTATTTCAAAGCCCCCGCAAGTTTTACGGGAGAGGACGTAATAGAACTTCACTGTCACGGCGGTGTGGAATTGTCTCGCGGTATTTTAAAAAAGGCGCTTTCTTTGGGCGCGCGTCTTGCCGACCGCGGCGAATTTACAAAACGAGCTTTTCTCAACGGAAAGTTAACGCTTGCTTCCGCGGAGGGTGTTGCGGATATGATCAACGCCGAAAGTCTTGCGCTTGTACGAGCTGGCAGCATGCTCTATTTTGAAAAGCTTTCGCTTGAAGTCAATAAAGTGCAGTCGAAATTAAAGGACGTGCTTGCTGCGCTTTCGGTTGAAATCGATTATCCGGAAGAAGACGAATTAGGCGACGATTTAAAGGGCATAAGCGAAAATATTACGGAAATCAGCGGTGAAATAGCACGTTTAATAAAAAGTTATAAAACAGGTAAAAAAGTAAAAAACGGTGTGACCGTAGCTATTTGCGGTAAACCGAACGCTGGAAAAAGTTCTCTTTTAAACGCTTTGCTGGGTTACGATAAGGCGCTCGTATCTTCTGAAGCGGGAACTACGCGTGACGCGGTTGAGGGCGAAACAGAGTTTAACGGGATTAAATATAATTTTATAGATACCGCGGGATTGCGCGAAAAGGCGGGTACGGTGGAATCAATGGGTATCGAGCGCGCCAAAAATATTATTGCAACCGCGGATATAATTCTTTCTGTGTACGATAAGGAAGGCGAAGTTTCATTACCCGAAAAAGTTAACGGGACAGTTGTAAAAGTTTTCAACAAATGCGATATTTTTAAGCCGTTCGGAGCGTATCGCGCGGCGGTATCCGCAAAGACGGGAGAAGGACTCGAAGAATTAAAAAAACTTATTGCGGCGACGGGAGCGGGAGAATACTCCGCGGACGCGGCTTACGTTGTTGAAGAAAGGCATTACGCGGCGTTGTTGCGCGCATACGAATCTCTTGTTTCGGCAGGGAATAATATTTTTTCCGTTACGGCGGATTTAACAGCCGTAGATTTGCGGGAAGCGTGGGAAGCCCTCGGCGAAATTACGGGCGAAACCGCTTCGGAAGAAATAGTAAACACGATATTTTCGAAATTCTGCGTCGGAAAATAAAATGAAAAAATGGAAAACGCGGAGAAGCGAGAGGAGCTAGGAGCGGCTTTGCGTTTTAACGGATTATGGTAAATTTAGAACTATACAGAGTTTTCTATACGGTAGCCAAGTGCGGCAGTTTAACTAAGGCGGCGCAGGAATTGTATATCTCGCAACCTGCCGTATCCCAGGCGATAAAACAATTTGAAAATCAATTGGGTACTTCGCTTTTTAATCGCAATCATCGCGGGATGGACTTGTCCGCGGGTGGAAAACTTATATTCAAGCAGGTAGAAGACGCGCTTAATTTACTTGAAAGCGCAGAATATAAACTTACCGAAATGCGGTCTGTCGCGGAAGGCACTGTGAGAATAGGCGCTACCGATTCTATTTTTTATTATCTGCTTGCCGATAAAATAGCGGAATTCAACGAAAAATATCCGGCGGTAAAGTTAGAGCTTATTTCTTCTACTTCGCCTTATACTTTGCAACAGCTTAAAGACGGTAAATGCGATATCGCTTTCGTAAATCTTCCCATAAACGATAAGGGGGTAAGATTTTGCGGAACGGTAACCCATTTAAATGATATCTTCGTTGCAGGACAAAAATTTTACGAACTTAAAAATACCGAGCTTTCTTTGAAAAGGTTGCAGGAATTTCCGCTTTTGATGATAGAGGAAAACACGGTGGCGCGTAAATCGCTATATTCGTTTACGCATACGCTCGGCGTTAACTTGCAACCCGATATTGAAGTAGCTAATTGGGATTTTATGGTTAAATTAGCGGTAAAAGGCATGGGAATAGGCTGTATTCCGCGCGAATATTGTATGAGCCAGCTTCAATCGGGCGAGCTTTTCGAAGTTAGAACCAATCCTTCGTTGCCTGTGCGCGGCGTAGGAATTGCGCTTTCGGAAAACTGCCCGGTATCGTTTGCAATTAAAGAATTTGTTTCCATGTTTGAATGATATGAAATATACAGAACTTAAAAACAGTATAAAAGAAGGTGCAAAGCAAATATATTTGCTCGAAGGCGACGACGCATATTTCCGCTCAAACGGAGAGGAAATGATCAAAGAAGCTTTTTTACAGACGCCCGAACTTAATTTTACTGTATTCGACGGTGAAAATTTGAAGGGCGCGGCAATTTCGCAACTCGTTTCAACCATAAAAAATTATCCTTTTATGGCGGAAAAACGCTTGGTAAAAGTGGTGGAATTTTATCCTGGCGAAAACGAGTTCGACGTTTATTTGAAAAAGCTGTTCGATGATTTTCCGACGACTACCGTACTTATAATCGTAAATTCCCAAACTAAAAGAGGAGTGGATTTAAAGCGCAAACATTCTGTAACTTACGTTGATTGCAACAGATCCGATCAGGAAACGGTTGCAAAATGGATATATATAACGCTTCGCAGAGCAAAAGTTTCAGCGTCTGTAAGCGTATGCGAAAATATTGCCGCGTATTGTCTTTGCAACATGGCTCGGGTTGCCGTTGAAACTCAGAAAATTATCGATTTTAAGGGTGCTGAAGGCGGAGAACTTACGGAATCGGAGGCGGAAGAGCTGGTTTGTAAGGACGCCGAATACCGCCTTTACGAACTCACCAACGCGGCTGCAAGAAAAAATTACGATAAATTTTGCGTTATTTCAGAAGATTTAATAAAAAAAAGCGGAGATGAAACTTTCGTTTTAAGCGGATTGTTTAATTTTTATAAAAATCTTCTTACTGCGGAACTTTCTCCGGAGAGAGATTCTGTACTCGCGGAAAATCTTAAGATGAAAGAGTATGCTGTTAAAAAAATCAGGGAACAGGCAAGTTTTTTGGGCGAGAAAAAATTATCCG
>CATKAP010000180.1 GCA_949746255.1 uncultured bacterium | reverse complement strand
GGTATTGAAGCGGAAAATGTTCTCGATGGGGTAATGTCTAAAATCAATATCGTTGGTAATACTGCTGCTACATCCAATGCTGAGATTATTAATGGATTGCAAAATTCAGCATCGGCAATGGCGGCAATGAATTCTACTCTTGATGAGAATATTGCACTGTTTACTGCTGCGCAAGAAATTACTCAGGATGATTCAAAGGTTGGCAATGCCTTACGTAGTATTTCTATGCGTGTGCGTGGATATGATGAAGAAACAGGGGAACTTTCAGAAGAACTTGCGAACATCACTGGTGAAGTATATGATTTGACAAAAGCCACTGAAGATTCTCAAGGCGTTTCTTTGTTTACAGATGAAACGCAAGAGCATTATAAATCTATCTATCAATACCTGAAAGATATTTCTGAAGTTTATGATGATCTTGGTGAAAAGCAACAGCAACAGTTGATGGAAAAGTTGTTTGGCAAAAATAGAGCCAGTGTTGGTCAAGCCATTCTGCAAAACTTTGAAGCGGCAGAAAAGGCAATGCAGAATATGACAAATAGTGCTGGTAATGCTGATGCGGAGATGGAAGTTATCACTAAGTCTCTCGAATTTAAGCTGAATGCTTTAAAAGAAACTGGTGTGGGTATCTTCCAAGATATGTTTAAGCGTGAAGAAGTGGGTGCTGTTATTGATATGCTCACTACTTTACTTGGTTTATTTGGAAAATTAACCGCAGCACTTGGGCCGTTTGGAACGGCACTTGCTGGGGTGGGTATTGTAGCATTTGTAAAGAACTTGGATTGAGTGATAAGATCACACACTACCTATGGATAGTGAGTCTAATTATATCAAGAAAATCACAATATGGCGTGATTGACAAGATATAGTGATGGGAGTTCTAAAATAATCAAAGAAGTAAATACTGGAAAGCCTTTAAGGGCCAGATAAACTACAACGTAATCAGTAATGATAGGCGTGAATGTTGCGAAAGCAGAAAAAATTATCTGGATGGTCTATGCTGAGATAAAAGCAG
>CATKAP010000179.1 GCA_949746255.1 uncultured bacterium | reverse complement strand
TCAATTGCCCAATAAATCGCCTCCACGACTCTGCTGACCGGCGCCGATTTATCCTCATCCAGAACCCTTGCTGAATATAACTCCACATTTGGATTGATCGCCGTTATCTTTCGCCGCAATAACTCCCGCGATGGATAGAATTGCAGAAAAGGGGTATTTATCATTTTAATCAGTTGTCCAATACCCCTTTTCTCCATTACTGTCTATACATCTTTATTACCACCCAAATTCCTGTGCCATTGCTGCCAAGCATAAACAAAATGCCTCTTGTTGATGAGATTCGTCCATATTTTTAACAGCACCACACAAATCATGTGTTGCTTTTACCGCTTTTTCAACCTCAATATTCTGTTGAAAGTTATAGTTATTAATCTGTGTTTGTATCTGGTTGTAATAGTTCCTGTTTATGTAGGTCGAATTAAACATTCTTTCTTTAAAATACATTTTCCACCTCTTTCATTGAATAAAAAACATATACTACCTTTATGTTTCTATCGAAATATATCGATAAGACTGAGGGGCACAGGACACTCCAATATCCTTTAATGCAAGCGGTTTCTCATATATGACTATATTTTTCAAATGATAGGCAACCGCCTTTTTCTTCCCTTTGTAATATTTTCTAAAAAAAGCATATGTAATACCTGAGTATTTCTTGGTTTGCCGCCAAACGCTTAATATATCATCCTCAATAATATCAGCAATCTCCGCTTCTGCTACAACTTGCTGCTGAGGAGCCGTTGCATATATTATAATCTTATCAACATCATCCCGACAACGAAATTTTCGATATTCATATACTTTTTTACCTTGTAGAATACTTGTTACATACTCCGGATTAATTGATAATAACATTTGACACATTGACATTTCCCTCCATTAGGACTTTTTTAAATTGGTTTGTTGTCAGATGAACTTCCGTTGGATATTGTCCCTGATCTACCCAACATCCCTGCCGATCAAGCCAATCCATATTAACATTGTTTCCGGCACCAAAATAGCCATAATAAAGCATTTCAACCACAGTCACATTCCTATATTCATGGTATTGCTTTTGTAATTCACTTTCATTAAACACAGACTTATTCCCAATACGCTGTTTCAAATCATCAAAGTTCATCAAATATTGGTTGTTTATTTTAGCTTGAATAACATCTGTCACTACACAATATGAGGTAATACAAGAACGGTATCGTTTCCCTGTACCTTGGGTATAACGACGATAAACCAAAACTGGTTCTCCAACTTTATGATTGATGTTCGGTGCTTGCCCTACATATATTTTGCTAAGTCCATTACTAACACTACTACTAATCTCCGATTGTAATGATGCTGTATTGGCAAGCTCTGAATATGCAAACATTGTATCATGATAATAATCATCAATAATAATATACCCGGCATAATCAAAATCATCTTTAATAAATGGAAAAGCTTTATAAGGATCACTAAAATCAATCCTATTACGACTTTTTATTAGAACATTTTCACCGTTCAAATTCACACCACATTTTTGAAAGCCAAATCTCTCAAACTGTGAAATCAATGTAGTATGTTTTTCAAAAACTGTTACATAAACTTCTGTACATTTTAATTGTAGCCACTTCCACAAAAGCAGGCCAATTGCACCCTCTCCAATACGCTGTCTGCGATATCTCTCAGAAATCCGAAATGTGCTGATCTTCAGTCTTTCCATTTGAGGCAAAGCAGCACCCTTCAATATAATTTCCTCATCTTCTATTTTTAATACAACAAACGCCCCCACACCTATCTCATCTTCAAAAACAAGTGCCGTCGCCCCAGCCTTTGATTTTTTCATAAACCAATCAATGAATCCTGTACTATTTTTTGTACCAGGATAATCCGCTTTCAGTGAATCAAAAAACTCATCCTTAAGATTAATGTCTGCAAATTTTTTTAATAAAAACTTTCCGGCCATATTTACATCCTCCTGTTTTAATCTTTTTTCATATTACAAAAATAAGTTTTACCCACTTCATGAATACCATTAACAAATATCATAAAAGCCACCCCTTTTCATCGAATATATGTTCTGCCTCCAGAATACCACATTTCCATAAATATTTCAATTGCTATTTTGATATCTCGGTATCTTCCGTACTCAAACGCCTATGGCTAAAATCCTTTTCCAATAAGAATGTTTCATACGCATCTCCTCCATTTCAAATCGTTATTATATATGCTTTTATATATAACACTACTTTACAACTTTATAAATGATGCCCCTGTTTCTTAATTAGCTGTTTTAAGGCATTTATTAGGGCATTTGATTTTATACTGGTTTCGACT
>CATKAP010000178.1 GCA_949746255.1 uncultured bacterium | reverse complement strand
TAACCCCGCTACGGGGGAGCCGGTCTTAGAGGAGCCCCCGCCGCTGGCCCAGGAAGGAGCCTGACTACAAAACCGCTGAGAGGAAATGAAAAATGGACAACAGGGACATCGAAAAAATCAAAATCGAATATACGGACGGAACAGAAGTTGCATTTAAAAAGGGCTTTGTCGCTGAAATTGTGGAGGGCAACGAGGACGCAACAGTGACGTTCCACATGGCCGGAATGGGTGGGAAAGACCTGTTCATGCTGGTGGAATCGGTAGTCCAGCTGGGGGACCGCCTTGGTATGTTCAATGGACTGAGGGAGGAAGACGCATGAAAACAGACAGCCGGAAACTGAGGGAGGAGGGATGAATAATGCGTGAGATTTTGTTTCGAGGGAAAAGGCTGGGCATTGGTGAGTGGACGGAAGGTAACCTTTTGACATCTGCCGCCTATCCCGACCGGGCATGGATAACCGAGAGCAAGACCTTTTTCGACCGGCAGTTGGGCGGAATAGCCTTTGTTGAGGTCACCCCTGACACTGTGGGCCAGTACACCGGCCTGACTGACAAAAACGGCGCAATGGTTTTTGAGGGGGACATCCTCGCGAGCCGCTACGACGAAAACCATCCAGAAGACATCACGATTGAGGTTGTGACATGGACAGAAAATGGTTGGTGCATCAAGGCCCAAGAAGATGATCCGTTCCATTTGTACGAGAGCGGCACTCTTCCGTTTTCGGAAATCATCGGCAACATCCATGATAAGTCGGAGTTATTGGAGGGGACGAAGTGAGCAACAAAAGCAAGGCCCCTCCCCACAAGGAGAGCTACTACCAGGCCCGGATTATCAAGTGGTTGAAGGAGCAGTACCCGGACGCCTTCATTTGGAAGGCCGCAGCGGGGCCGTACAGCCGGGGCGGCATCCCGGATGTCTGCATGGTGCTGGACGGTCAGTTCTATGGCTTTGAGGTCAAGCGACCGGAAGTCGGGCGGCTCTCCAAGATTCAGGAGCAGACCATCAAGGAGATCCGCATGGCGGGGGGCAAGGTCGCGGTGGTGTCCTTCCCCGCCCAAGTGCAGCGGTTCATCGAAACGGGGGTGACGGAATGAAATCACAAAAGGATCGCCAGCTGGAGGAGGCCATGCGACTGTACTTCGGCGCATTCGTGGCCATTGGCCTCCTCTGGATGGGCTTGGAGCGGCTGATTTACGGAGAGGTTCAGCCACGCTTGGTGGATGACCTGATTT
>CATKAP010000177.1 GCA_949746255.1 uncultured bacterium | reverse complement strand
TTTTAAGCGGTTTTCACGCATTATAGTTATAACTTTTTTAGACTTCTTATCAACAATCAGTAGAAATTCCCAAATTCCACGTTGTTTTTTATAAATACATGCATAATCTTCACCGAGTCTTTTTTTAAGATTTGAATTTATCAAATCCCAAATTAAAGTAGGTGAACTGTTCTTGGTGTATGTGTTTAATTGTTTTCTAGCATCAATAAAATCTATCCCTACACCTTCCGAGATACTTATCGCAACTGCATTTAATAGCTCCTCGTCTAAATTAAACTTACTGTTTTCCACTTAAAACCTCCAGTTTATCATCACATAAAATAGATTACCAAAAGTGTACAATTTTGTCAAGTGGATTTATTCAAAACAACTAAAATGTAAACATGAATAAGCCGGAATAAAATAAAACAGTTTATAAATATTATTTCGTATACCAAACCCCTCTTGTTTTCCCGTGCTTAATTAGATAATTATTTTCAACCAAGCTTGCGAGGTGTTTTTTTATTGTATTTAGGTTCACTCCGGTTAATTCTGATAGTTCTGAGATTGTTGCACGATTTTTGGTTTCAAAAACTTCTATTATTTTTGCAGAAACTTCCGGCAAATCCAGATTTGAGAGTTTTTTTGTTTCGGCATGCTCTAATTTATACTCAAGTCTGATTTTCTGTTTCTGTAGAGTTTTCAAGAAAAACATCAGCCAAGGTTCATAGTTTGGCTCTGACCTTAAAGTTGTTTGAGTTTGTCTTAAGGCTCTGTAATAAGCTTCTTTGTTATCTTCAACTATTGATTCTGTTGAACTATACGGAATATACAAATACCCTGATTTTAACAGTAAAAGATTGGTTATAGCTCTAGAAAGCCTTCCATTTCCGTCTTGAAACGGGTGGATTGCAAGAAAATTAACTACAAAAACACCAATAACAATTAAAGGATGATAAAACCTGTCAGCCAAATTTTTGTTAGTCCATTCAATAAGTTCTTGCATTTTTAACGGTGTTTCAAACGGTGTAGCAGTTTCAAATACAACTCCAAGCTCTTTGCCATTGTTATCATAAGCAGCAACAGCATTAGAAATCTTTTTATATTCCCCTTTATGTTTTTCATCCTTTGAAGAATATTCTAATAAAATTTTATGCAGTTGTTTGATATAATTTTCTGATAGCGGAATAACTTCCCAATCTTCAAATATTGTATCAGCAAGTTTTGCA
>CATKAP010000176.1 GCA_949746255.1 uncultured bacterium | reverse complement strand
TTGCCAAAATCTCCCGCATTAAAATTTTTACTAGTAGCAGGCGGCAAAAATGCCGCCCCCATACCCCCCCGGTCGATCCCACCGCCGTTATCCACCACTTTAATAAGCCGTTTACCGCCAGATTCTATATATATCTCAATTTCGGTAGCACCGGCGTCGAGGCTGTTTTCTATAAGTTCTTTAACGGCGGAATAAGGTCTGTCTATAACTTCGCCCGCGGCAATTCTGTTGTATACGTTTTTAGACAAAACATTTATTCTTTTCATTTTTTCACCTTCTCAACAAGGTCGCCTATAAGAATAAACGCCTGCATAGGAGTTAAATTATTCATATCAATGTCAGAAAGAATTCTTTCTGTTTCAGAAAATTGAGGCTCAAGCAAATCTTCTTGATCCTCTTTTTTAGTTCGCTCACTGTTTTCAACAAACTTTAAAATCTGTTTGGCCCTATCCGTAACTTCTGAAGGGATACCCGCCAAAGAAGCAACCTCTATACCGAAACTCCTATTCGCACCACCGCGCATTATCTTACGCAAAAAAACTATGCCGCCGTTAATCTCCTTTACGGCAATTTTATAATTTTTAACACCTTCCAACTTACTTTCAAGCTCGGTCAATTCATGATAATGAGTAGCAAACAGCGTTTTAGCTCCTATCTTCTCGGTTATATGTTCTATCACCGCCCACGCAATACTTAACCCGTCATAAGTTGAAGTACCCCTTCCGACTTCGTCAAGAATAAGAAGACTATTTTTTGTAGCGTTTCTTAAAATAGTTGCAACCTCTACCATTTCAACCATAAACGTACTTTGGTCGGAAATAAGGTTATCGCTTGCGCCAACCCTGGTAAAAATTCGGTCTGTTAACGGAATATCGGCTGATTTTGCGGGAACAAAACTACCGATATGCGACATGAGCGTTATAATAGCTGTTTGTCGCATATAAGTACTTTTACCGGCCATATTGGGTCCGGTTATTATCATCGTTCTATTCTCGTTTTCATCCAAAAGCGTATCGTTCGGAATAAATTTATCTTTTGTTACGGCTTCCACCACGGGATGCCTGCCTTCTTTTATTACAAGAGGTTTATTCTCGCCAACTATATTAGGTCGAACATAATTGTTAGATTTTGCAACTTCAGCAAAAGAAACGAGTAAATCCAATAACGCAACCGCATCGGAAATACTTTTAAACTTACCAATGTTTTCAGCAAGCAACAGTTTAAGCTGGTCATAAAGTTGAATTTCAAGTTTTAAAGACATATCTTCGCTTGAAAATATTTTTTCTTCAAGTTGTTTCAGCTCGTCTGTAATAAATCTTTCCGAATTTGCAAGTGTTTGTCTGCGTTGATAATCTATGGGAACTTTATCCGCAAACGATTTGCTTACCTCTATATAATAGCCGAAAACGCGATTATAATTTATTCTTAATGTTCTTATGCCTGTTTTATCGCGTTCTCTTGCCTCTATTTCAAGAATAATACGCCTGCCGTTTTTTCTGACTTTTCTCAACTCGTCAAGTTGGGAATTAAAGCCGTCTTTTATATAACCGCCGTCTTTCATTGTTGCCGGAGGCGGCGCAGAAATAGCTTCTTCTATTAGAGTGGAAATTTCACTCATATCGTAAAGTCCGCAAACAATATCTTTAATAATTTGAGAATTAAATCCCGACAAATTAAATTTAACATTCGGAATAACCGAAAGCGAACGAGCAAGCGCAAGACAATCTTTAGGCTGGACAGTATTATCGCTGATTTTTCCGGCAATCCTTCCTATGTCTTTTACTTCGTTAAGAAGTTCCGCCAAACCTAATCTGACTACCGTTGAATTAAATAACTCTTCCACACCGTCAAGACGATAATTAATCATACTTGCGTCGCATAACGGATTTAGGACCGCCGAATGAAGAAGTCTTGCCCCCATAGCCGTTTTGGTCTTATCCAACAGCCATAAAAGCGATCCGTATTTTCCTCCTTCACCGATACTTTTTAAAAGCTCCAAATTTCGGATTGCCGTTGCGTCGAGCTGCATAAAATTTTTATTTACTACATATTTAACGCCCGTTATTATTTTTAGTACTCGCAATTGCGTATCTTTTAAATATTCCACCAATGCGCCCGTCGCGCATACGGCGTTTTCATGTTTTTCAATAGAAAAAGCCGCAAGAGTTTTTACATTAAACTGTTCCGCAAGGATCCTTTCCGCCGCAGAATATCCGAAAGCCCAAGCAGGACCGTTTGAAAAATGAGGAAGAATTCCGCGAGCGGTTTCAGGAATATCTTTCGCAGAAAACAGCATTTCGTCATTACAAATAATTTCTTTTACATCAAGCTTGACCATGTGTGAAACGCAATTTTTAACACAATCTTTTCCGAAAAATTCTGTTACGGAAAGCTCACCTGTAGTAATATCCGCCCAGGCCATAGCTATTTCGTCTTGTAATTTGCTAATACAACATATAAAATTATTAGTTTTCTCATCTATCGTATCCGCAGTTTGAGTACCGGCAGTAATTACGCGCACGACACCGCGAGAAACCATTCCCTTCGCCTCAGAAGCCTCTTCCAACTGTTCACAAATAGCAACTTTTTCACCCAAAGAAACTAATTTTGTAATATATTGGTCCACTGCATGATGCGGCACTCCGCACATAGGAGCGCGTTCTTGAAGTCCGCAATCCCTACCCGTTAAAGTAAGGTCAAGCAATTTTGACGCTTTCACGGCGTCGGCGAAAAACATTTCGTAAAAATCTCCGAGTCTGTAAAAAATAAGACAATCTTTATATTTTTCCTTTACGGTAAAATAATGTTGCATCATTTGTGAAAGTGCCATATTAAATTTCCACCTTTTTGCACGCCAAAGAAATTCCGTTGGCGCCTTCAACTTTTACGTTTAAAAATTCTCCGATATGCGAAACATCGCTTGCAAAATAAGCCATTCTGCCGTATCCGTCCCTGCCGAGATACATTTGCTTTTTATCATCATAACCCTCGCATAAAATTTCTATCACTTTGCCTACGTAAGCCGCCGATTGTTCGCGCGTTTGAGAATTTACGATTTCTATAAGCCGCATAATTCTGTTTTTTGAAACTTCCGCAGGTATTTGATTCTTCATTTTCGCGGCTACGGTTCCTTCACGTTTAGAATACACAAACGTAAAAGCCGAAGAATAACCCACATTTTTAACAAGCTCGCAAGTCTGCAAGAAATCTTCTTCGGTTTCACCAGGAAAACCGACAATTATATCCGTAGTCAATGAACAATCCGGAACATATTGTTTTAAAATTTTTACTTTTTCGAGATAATCTTCAACGGTATATTTTCTGTTCATTGCTTTTAAAACAACGTTCGAACCGCTCTGTACCGGCAAATGTACAGATTTGCATATTTTAGTGTTATCCGCAATAGCCTTAGCTATTTCAACAGAAAAATCCTTAGGATGACTCGTCATAAACCTTAATCTGAATTTTCCGTCTATATTTGCAATTCTTCTTAAAAGTTCCGGAAACGAAATATCGTCCGTACCGTTACCATATGAATTTACATTCTGTCCCAAAAGAGTAATTTCCTTATATCCGAGAGCAACAAGATTTTCCGCTTCTTTTATAATATCTTTCGAACGACGACTCCGCTCCCTGCCGCGAACATAAGGAACAATGCAATAGCTGCAAAAATTATTACAACCGTAAGTTATATTCAGCCATGCATTAGGATAACTCGTACGATAAGGCTCCAAACCTTCACAAATCTCTCCGTTGTCTTCCTCAATTTCTATAACCGCTTTCTTTTGCGCGCGCTTTTTAATAATATAATCTTTTAATTTCCCTAAATTATGGGTACCGAAAACAATATCAACATAAGGAAATTTTTTATGTAATCCCGAAGCCTTACCCATTTGTTGCGTAAGACATCCGCCAACCGCTATTATAAGAGAACGTTTACCCGCTTTTAGCTTTTTCAACATGCCTATATTTCCGTAAGCATGGTTTTCTGCATTTTCCCTAATACAACAAGTATTAAACACTATTATATCGGCTTCTTCAATGACGTTGCACGGCTCATAATTCAAATCTTTTAAAATACCGGCTATTTTTTCCGATTCATGAACGTTCATTTGACAACCGTATGTTAATATGTAAAAATATTTCACCATAATAAGATTATATAATTTTTCACTATTTTTTTCAATTATTTTGCAACAATAATTTTATTTTATAAAT
>CATKAP010000175.1 GCA_949746255.1 uncultured bacterium | reverse complement strand
ATGTTTATGTCCATTTTTCTCAAACTTCTTTTCCTGCACGATATTCAGTTGTCAATTTTCGGTTGGAATCTCATTCATTGAGATTCCGAGAAGTTATAAGAATTTAGAAGATCTATCATTCTTATCCCTCTTGTCGAGTGAGGAATACAATAGAAGTCTTTATGAAATACTATTGAAAATGCGCACCCATGATAAGAATTTGATACAACACAGGCAGCATTTTTTATAAGATTCAAAAATTCAGAAGGTCCACATGAACTCTCAGTAAATATAACTCTTCTACCTTTATATTTATTGTTTTTTCTTCCAAAGGCTACAACTATACAATTATTTTGATATGCCAATTGATTAACAGTTTCAATCAGTTTATCAGACTTTTCAAGAGAAATAGCAAATATATAATCCTCTTGTATTAATGGGGTCTTACTATAAAAATTGTCCCATTCAGAATCTATCGTTAATAATGTTGGATCCAGTACAGTCGTTATTGCTTTCTCTGTCAGCGGCCCCAACTGATCTGCAGCACTTTTTTCACGTACCGAGACATAATCTAAATGAATAAGATTCTTTTTATAGTCTTTAAATTCTCTACCTGAAAGATTGGTCGTTCCTATACTTGGTGCATAAGCAATCTTAGGAACATTACCTTTAACAAAGTCTAAAAAATATGTAGGATTAACTCCTTCCGCCATTAACGGACTCCAAACCAGGTCGCTCCCGACTATATAAGCGTCATACCCCTGACATTTTTGTATCAATTCTTCATGGGAAAGATATACTTGATCGCTAATCCTCAGATACTTCTTTATGAATTTGTCATATAGATTTCTTTGCGTATAATTAGCGGGAAGACGAGCAACATCCGCAAAAATACGTCGGATTCTTTTTATAAGATCAGGTTCGTTCATGATACGAACTATTCCAAATAATTTTCTATCTACCTCGATACGTCGGATCCTGTAATCTATTAATTCAGAATCAACTCCCATTTTGGGCAACACTATAGAATTAGTCGCACAAGCCTGGAGAACAGCTCCATTATTTATCGGCCGAAAAAATGTTAATATTCCAACTTTCATTGCAAAATATTTTCTCCCACGAAATATAATGATTAATTTAGTCTCTATTCCCTAATTATCCAATAAATCTATTAAACAAAATATTAAACAACTTCTTCAATGTATCTACAAAACAAAACGGGTTAAGACTTTTTATAATAAAACTATTATTATTGACAATCGGGCGGATAATGTAACT
>CATKAP010000174.1 GCA_949746255.1 uncultured bacterium | reverse complement strand
GGGTATGCCCCCGCCTATGTCGTTGATAATAGTGTTTAACGTAGTGCCCATGGGAACTTCCACAAGTCCCACATTGTGAATTTTACCGCCGAGAGCAAAAACTTTCGTACCCTTGCTCTTTTCGGTACCTATGGAAGAGAACCACTTTGCGCCGTTCATTATAATGGGAGCGACGTTAGCCCAGGTTTCAACGTTATTAATAACGGTGGGCTTACCGAATATACCGCTGTTTGCCGGGAAAGGAGGCTTCGGACGGGGTTCCCCTCTCTTGCCTTCCACGCTGGCGATAAGCGCGGTTTCCTCGCCGCAAACGAACGCGCCGGCGCCCAGACGCACATGAATATCGAAATTAAATCCGCTTCCCAAAATATTCTTACCGAGCAGCCCAAGCTTTCTCGCCTGCTCTATGGCGATATTAAGCCTTTCAACCGCGATAGGATATTCCGCGCGAACATATATGTAACCTTCCTGCGCGCCTATCGTATAACCCGCGATAGTCATTGCTTCGAGCACGGTATGGGGGTCGCCTTCGAGTACCGAACGGTCCATAAACGCGCCGGGGTCGCCCTCGTCCGCGTTACAACAAACATATTTCACGTCTCCTTTGGCGTCTCTCGTAAACTGCCATTTCAATCCCGTAGGGAAACCCGCGCCGCCTCTGCCGCGAAGTCCCGAAGCCTTGATTTCCTCGATTACTTCTTCGGGTTTCATTTCAAATAGCACTTTTGCAAGCGCGGCATAATCGCCTGCGGCAATGGCTTCATCCACGCTTTCCGCCGCGATAACGCCGCAATTGCGGAGCGCGATACGTAGCTGATGTTTATAGAAAGGAATTTCCGCAAAGGGAATTACGCTTCCGTCGGAGTGAACGGTATCCGCATATAAAAGTTCTTTGACTATTTGCCCGCCTTTAACCAAGTGCTTTTCGGCAACCGTTTTAGCATGTTCGGGCGTCATCTGCGAATAGAAAGCGCCTTCGGGGTAAACTATCATTATGGGACCGAGCGCGCAAAGACCGAAGCAACCGGTTTTTACTATCAAAACGTCGTTAATGCCCAACTCTTTAAAACTTTTTTCAAGTTGTTCGATAACTTGCAAAGAATGGGAGGAAGTACAGCCCGTACCTCCGCACACAAGCACCTGTTTGCGGTAGCCCGTGTTAACGGAAAGCTTTTCAGCCTGCTCGCGCACTATTCTGCGCACATTAATTAAATCGGCGTTTTTCGCCGCAATATTTTTAAGTTCTTTAACGGTCATAATTTCCTCCTTAATCCTGAATATACTTATCGAGTATTCCCTTGACGTCCGAGGGAGTAAGTCTGCCGTAAACTTCGCCGTCTATTATCATAACGGGCGCAAGTCCGCAAGCGCCGACGCAGCGGCAACTGTCAATGGAGAACTTTTTGTCCGGAGTACAGTTTCCGCAAGTTATGCGAAGTTCATGCTCCACCGCTTCCAATATCTTATCCGACCCTTTAACGTAGCATGCCGTACCGAGACAAATGCTTATCTTGTGCTTGCCCTTAGGCTGCAACGTAAACTGAGAATAGAACGTAGCCACGCCGTACACTTCGGCAAGCGGAACGTTCAACTGCTCGGCAATCACCGTTTGGACTTCCGCGGGCAAATAACCGTAAATGTTCTGCGCCTCGTGCAAAACGGGCATCAACGCCCCCTTTTCGTTACGGTGCTCGTTGATACATTTCATCAATTCGCTCATTTGCTCGGCAGTGCCCTCAAATAAATTTTGTGACATAGATAGCTCCTGAAATTTTTATACGATTAGAAATCGTTACATTAATACTGAATTATTATATCAAAAACATTGCAAAAAATAAACCTTTTTCGACATAATAATTAAAAATTTGCAATGTAAATTTTTAGCATACGAAGCGGCGGCACGGAAATAATCCGTGCCGCCGCCGTTTTGGTAATAAAAAACATAAAAACAGAGTAATGAAATTTAAATACCACATTATTTCATCCCTCTCGCCGTCTCCGCCCGCGGGGGAAGTGCCCGCAATAGCGAAAGAGGTTATTCGTCGTCACCGTCATAGTCGTCGTAGAAGCCGCCCGCGTCGCTGCGCGGCACGTTTATAACTTGCTTTCTGCCCTTCGCAAGCGCCACTATCACCGCTATCATCGCTATCAGCACCGCCGCTATAACGCCTATCAAAAGTATTATCGTCCAATTTATTCCCGTTGAAGGATTTTCAGGCGTTACCGGCGCCACAGCGGTTATTTTAAACGTTATCTCGCGCTCGCCGCGTATCTCGTAATTGTCCGCGTTATTTAACGTTACCTTGGCTACGTACTCGCCCGCTTCTATAGCCTTGCCGTCCGTGAGAACGCTTCCCTCCTTCGCCGTCAAAATATACACGATTTCTATTCTGCCGTCGTCGAAATCAGTGCTCACGCTTGCTACGGGCGCGTGCGCTTCGCCGTTGTAATCCCAGCTTGCCTCACTGCTCCAAATTATGTTTATCACACGCCTGGTTATCGTATACTGCACGCTCTTAGAGCCCGTAAGCGGCACGCCTGCCTCGCTCTCGTCCACAGTAGCCGTATGCGTTCCCGCTTCGCTCGCTCCGCCCTTTACCGTAAGCATTACACGCTCGTTGTTGTCGTTTACATAATACGCCGTAGGCGCGTGTTCCTTGTTGTCGTACTCGAAACCGGTGTTCTGCCATACCACTTCCTTAGGGCTTACAGGCGTTGCCGTTACCGTTACGCCGAACACCGCCGTCCTGCCCTTGTATACCACGCCCATTTGGCTTACGCCTACCGTTAAATTGCCTATTATTTGGTACGCATCCCTGTTCAGCGTTATCGCCGCGTTGTCGCCTATTGTTGCCTTTACTATCAGATAATCCTTTAACGTTTCTATATTTACGTTAGCATATATGGGCGTGGCAGGTTGCGTGAACACTGCTTCCAATTCCTTTAACTCCGTTCCGCTCGCCGCCGCCTGCGTTACCGTTACCGTAAACGTGGCTATTCTGCCCATATACACCGCGCCTATATTGGCTTTGCCCGCCGTTAGCGAGCCTATCAGCATATAATCGTTCCGGTCTATTATCCCGCTCGTGCCGTTGCTGTATACCGCCGTTAATGTTACGTTAGGCTTCAACACTTCAAGGCTGTCCGTAGTATACACAACCGTTTCACCCTGCGCGTAGCTTGCCGTTATTCCCGTCAACGTGGGAGTTTCGGTCTTTATTACAGTTATTCCGAACGCCTTTACCTGTCCGTTGTATACTACCGCAAGACTCGGGTTGCCTACCACCACCGCGCCCACAAGCTCGTAGTCCTCTTTTCCAAGCTGTCTGCTTGTGTTGTCCGTATACTTCACCGTTACACTAAGCTTGTCTTTTATCTCATCCAGCGTGCCGTTGTCATAGAAGGGCGCGCTCGTATCAACAATCACTTCCAAATCCGTTATAGCGGGTTCGGCTTGCACATCCACGCTGAAGCTCGTTATATACGTTACTCCCTCGCGCTGGTATACCACCGATATCAACGATTCTCCCAATACCAGATTGCCCACAAGCTCGTAATTGCGGATGTCTCCGTCCCATATCCCGCCGCCGTACGTCTTGCCCGTAACCGTGAGATACTGCTTTAAGTCGTTAGTCTTGTTTGCCGTTGTTATCACCTTGTCACCGAGATTCAGCGTTGCCGTTATCGTTGCAAGATTGCCGGTGATATCGGGCGGTACCTCGCCCGTTACTTCAACCTCCAGCGTGCTTATATATGTTACCCCGTCCTTTTCGTAAGTGATTGCCAACGTCGCCGTTTCGGGTATCAACGCGCCAACTATCTTATACTCCGTTACCTCCGAGCCCGACGCGCCCGTGTTCATTATCTCAGTGACCGTAAGCTTGGTTTTCAAGCTGTTTACGTCCGCTGTCGCCTCTATGGTTAATTTGTCCTGCCCTTCTTCCAATTGCGGCACAACGCTTATTCCCGATACATACGGCGCTACGTTTGCCTGCGTTACCGTTATTCTCACCGTCGTCATGAACGACGTGCTCGCCGATTTGTATACAACAGCTATGCTGTTCTCGCCGACGCGCAACGAGCCCACAAGCTCAAAGTCCGTTACTTCGCCGTTGTTTCCGCCGTATCCGTCTCCGTACTGGTCTATTACTCGCACCGTTAAATGCTCCTTTAAATCCCCGATTACGTTTTCCGTGGTACAACCGAACCCGTCCGGCTTCCATTCCGCTACGATATGGTCTGCTCTTCTCGGCTCCTCCGGCTCCGGCGCGGGCTCTATGTTTATGTACAGAGTCTTGTTTGTGTCGGTACCGTCTGTCCAGCTATCGTATAAACCGGTTAGCCCGAACGTTATACCGTAGAAGCCTACTTCCTTGGCTACAATAGTATCCCCGCTCACTTGCAGATTGCCCGGCGTTACGTTGATATACTGCGAATCCATATTCAGCTTAAAGCTCATTTTGTTGCCCGTGGCTTTGGCTGTGATTATGTCCCCGTTTATGCTCGCGCCCTTCGGTTGCGAGCTCACTTCCGCCCATGCAGGCGTTTGTACCGTTACATTTGAGCCCGTGCCAGTGAACTGTGCCGCCGTTCGTAAATTAAGGTGGAATGCAGGGCGCACGGAATGCGACTGTGTAGTCTCGCTGTAACCGGTTCTATATCCGGTATGCATTATACCTAAATTTATTCCTCCAGAACGCGTCCAAAAAGCGGCGCCGCCAAATTGCTGTGCATCTAAACCCCAAACATTACCTCTCGCAGCAATGTGACCTATTTCGCAAGCTCCGGGCAACCATAATTTATCGTTTGCCCAATCCCCGTAATATATATATGAACTAAAATTAGCGCCCCCAATATTAGGTCCATATGTTTCATTTGTAAAACCATAAGTACCTTTTGACGCTTGATATTCTATTTCACGCGGGCAAGTGATAAAATTTAAATAATCGTCTATAAAATTTTTCCACGTATCGTTTATTTTTCCCGTAACAAAATTAGAGCTATTGGCTTTTTCTATGTAACTTGAGCCTGTAAGCGTAGACCTTATAAAACTTTCGCCATATATTTGACTACTTATTCTCTTGTTGTCGACGGTACTGAACCATTTATTCCACTGAGACGATATACCTATATCATCCGCTAAATGCAAAGTAGCCACTAAATCGCCGTTTATAGTTTCGGTTACGAACACCAAATTCCAGGTGAGCCCTCCCAATTTTACGGAAGTGTTGTTATCGTTGTTCAATTTTCTAAAACTTGCGCTGTTTAAAGCATACATAGAAAAAGGAGATAGAACTTCCGAACCGTTAAAGGTTAAAATCGATTGAGATACCGCCTGTTTTACGGAAGAATACGTATTTTGTCCGCTTATTCTTTTAAACAAATTTTCCAATCCGTCTTTGGTTATTTGCCCGTTATTACCCAAATCTACAGTATTTTCCGCAGAAGCCGCGGTTGCGCTTGCAGTAAAATTTGTTTTTGGTATTATATTTACCGAAATAAGCAACGCCAAAATTACCGAAATTAATAAAAAAGACAGTTTTTTAATACTTTTTTTCATTTTTATACTCCTTAAATTTTAATAAATTTTTAGGTATTGCCTAAATTATACTTAGGCATTGCCTAAATGTCAAGCATTTTTTAGGCATTACCTAATATAATAAAAGTATGAAAAGTTTAGACGCGGTTATAAGCAACAATATTAAACGCGAAATTGAAACAAGCGGGAAAACAAAAACCGAAATTGCCCGAGCAATAGGCGTTGCGGTACCTACGGTTTCACAATACTGTTCGGGAAGAGCGCAACCGTCGCTTTCAACTCTTTCCAAATTATGCGCCGTTCTCGACTGTTCGGCGGACGATATATTGGAGGTGAAACATAACTTTAACCTTCAAAAAAACGTAACGTTAAAATAATAGTAATAAAAATTAATCCGCCCGCAGGTTAAACCTGCGGGCGGCTCCGTTTTTCCTATTATACTAATTAAGCGTTACGTCTTTTAACGAATTGTATTTTTCGGCGGCTATGCGCGCAAGCCGGCGGGTGTCGAACAATCCCGAAAAAGCTTCGTCCGAAAGAGCTTTTGCCGTAAATATCGTTTCAACGGGAAATTTTAAATTTTTAATTTCCGAAAGCACCTTACCGCTTTGCCGCGTACCCATGAAATCTCCGCCTCCGCGCAGTTGCAAATCGGCTTCTGCAATTTTAAAGCCGTCGTTATTGTTTTTTATAACCGAAAGTCTTTGGCGTATTTCTTCGCTGTCCGCGCCCGTAAGTAAAAAACAGTAACTCTTTTTATTACCTCTTCCTACCCTGCCGCGCAACTGGTGCAACTGGGAAAGCCCGAACCTTTCCGCATTATAAATAATCATGGTAGTAGCGTCGGGAACGTCCACACCGACTTCTATAACCGTTGTTGAAACAAGACAGTCGTATTCTTTGTTTTTAAACGCCGTCATTATTTCCGCTTTCTGCTTTTCTTTCATTTTACCGTGCAACAGAGCAAAACGAACCGACGGTATTTTTTGCCGAAGCTCTTCGTAAAGTTCGGTAACGGACATAACGGAGCCTTCTTCGTCCCCTTCGATTTTGGGACAGACAAAATAAGCCTGCTCTCCCGCCGCAGCGCGCGCAGCGACATATTTATACATATCGTCGTATTTGCGTTCTGGAATTAAAGAAGTGGAAATTTCCTGCCTCGCTCTCGGCTTATCCTTTATCGAAGTAACGTCCAAATCGCCGTAAAAAATCAAAGAAAGAGTTCTTGGAATAGGCGTTGCCGACATTACCAAAACGTCGCAACCGTCGCTTTTATCGGATAGAGAAGCCCTTTGCGCCACGCCGAACCTATGCTGTTCGTCGCACACAGCCAAAGCAAGCTTTTTAAAACATACGTCCTTTTGGATTACGGCATGCGTACCGCAAACGATATCCGTATTTCCTGCCGCAAGGCTCGCCTTTATCTTCTTTTTTTCAGAGGCGGAAGCAGAACCCGTCAAAACGCATACGCCGTAATCGGGAAAATATTTTTTTATAAGTTCGGCGTTTTGTCTCGCCAAGACTTCGGTCGGCGCTATCATTGTCGCCTGATATCCCGATTTAACCGCCATATATATTGCGGTTAACGCAACCGCCGTCTTACCGCTACCCACGTCGCCCTGCAAAAGCATATTCATTTTTCTAGGAGATTTAACACAATCGAACACGGCTTTTACAGCGGTATTCTGCCCTTCCGTAAATTCGAACGGAAAACGTTTTATAAATTTTTGAACGCATTCTTCGGTTACATTGTATTGCATCAGACGCGCTTCGTCTCTGCCGCCCTTAATAACTTTAAAAGCGGAAATTAACAAAAAATATTCTTCGAGCGCAATTCGTTCCGCACCGAGCCGGATGTCTTCCGCGTCCTTAGGGAAATGTACTCTGTCATACGCTTCCGGCAACGGCAAAAGCCTGTATTTTTTTATTAAAGGCCCCGGAATATGGCTGAATAAAAGAGCTTTTTTAAGCGCCTGGCGCATAGTGTTTCGCACCACGCCTTGAGTCAATCCGCCGGAAAGCGAATATACGGGGATTATACCCTTCAAGTTTTTATTTTTATCCGTTCTTTCGAAAGACGGATTGTACATACTGCAACCCGTTCCGTATTTATTGCGTACCCTTCCGTAAAATACGTATTCTCCCAAACTTAGTTTGTTTGCCACATACATTTGATTGAACCATATCGCGTTAAACATAAATCCGCCTTGTTGGCAAAGCGCCTTTACGTACGGGCGGCGGGAATATTCGTTGACTTCTACGGTAAGAACCTCGCAAACGGTTAAAACCACGTCGTTATGGTATGCGTCGCGCAGCAGAGTGGTTTTACTTAAATCGGCATAGTCCCGCGGAAAGTGTTTCACCAACTGTTCCACCGTATATATATCAAGTTTATTAAAATCTTTTTCCCGTTTTTCGGAAACAAATTTCAGTTCGGTAAGCTTCATAATTCTTTAAATAAACAGGGAAGACCTCCGCCTTCCCCATCTTGTTTCTTATTAATTTTATTTAAAATAATTACATTGGCGGCAAAAACCACGCTTTTTGCCAGCCAGTCCCAATTTGCGAAAACTTTCGCCTCGGCGGAAGGGAATTTGCGCGATTATATAATAAGTGAGCCCTTAATATCGCGCAAAGGGAAACGGAGTTTCCCAAATCACGGAATTTTGCAGCGTCACTGCGCGAAAAATTCGTGAATTTATTCCAAAGAAACGAGATAATAATACACAGGCTGACCGCCGAAATGGAAATCAACGTCGCACTCGGGATACGCCTCTGAAATTTTATCGGCAAGACCCGCCGCTTCCTCTTCTTTGACTCCTTCGCCGAAATACAAAGTAATCATTTCGTGCTCGTCGTTTTTTAAAGCTTTTACAAGTTTTAAAACCGTTTCGTCTATTTCCGTGCCCTTAGCAAGAATTTTTTTGTTGTCAAGCGCGATAATATCGCCCTTTTTCAACTTAAAGCCGTTCATTGTGGTTTCCCTTACGGCATAAGTTACCATTCCCGAAGCAACGTTATCTATGGCGTGAGTCATATCCGTTTTATTTTCGGGTACCGAAGCCTCCGGATTGAAAGCGAGCGCCGCCGCAAAACCCTGCGGCACGTTTTTGGTAGGAATAACATGAATAGTACGTTTGTTAACAAGCGCTTTGGCCTGTTCCGCCGCAAGGATTACGTTGGAATTGTTAGGGAACACAAATACGTTGGAAGCGTTAATTTTCTGAACGGCGTCGGCTATATCCTGCGCCGAAGGGTTCATTGTTTGTCCGCCCTCTATAACTCTGTCGCAAAGCAGATCTTTGAATATCTCTTCTATTCCGCTTCCCGCACAAATCGCAAGCATACCCATTTCTTTCTTTTCGGCTTCGAGCTTAGCTTTCAACGCACGGTTTTCTTCCAGCATATTTTCTATTTTTATTCTGTCCAACTCGCCGAGTTCCAAAGCGTAAGAAAGCGCAACGCCCGGAGTATTGGTATGAACGTGAACTTTAACAAGTTCCAAATCGCCTATACAAATTACACTGTCGCCGATCTGCATAAGTTTTTCCTTAAGCTTATCAATGTCGGCAAGCGTGGTCATTTGTTTTAAATTTATTACGAAAAATTCGGTGCAATATGCAAATTCTATATCGCCCAAATCCAAATTTACGATATCGGAATTATCCCCGAAAACGTCGTCCTCTCCTCTGCCGCTATCCGAAGCTTCCGTAGGGATATCCGCCATAACGCTCTCGTCGCCGGAAAGCGCGCACAAAAAGCCGCGCATAATGGTCATAAGCCCCATACCGCCGGAATCGACGACGCCGGCTTTTTTTAAAACGGGCATAAGCTCGGGAGTCTTTGCAAGCGCTTCGTCTCCGACTTCGATAAGCGCAGTCAAAAACGGAATAAAATCCTTATGTTTGCTTGCAAGCTTGGGAGCGCTTTCGGCCATTAAGCGTACAACAGTTAAAATAGTTCCCTCTTTCGGAATAGAAACGGCACTGTACGCCACCTTCGAACCCGCCTCCATCGCCTTGGCGAAAGTTTTGGTATCAAAGCTGTCTTTAGTATCTTTTATAACCGAACAGATACCGCGGAAAATCTGGGAAGATATTACGCCCGAATTGCCGCGCGCGCCTTTTAACGCGCCTTTGGAAACGGCGTCGCATATCTCCTGAAAGCGGTTTGAAGCGCAGGCGTTCATTTCTTTTACTGACGACTGCATAGTAAGAGACATATTAGTACCCGTGTCGCCGTCGGGAACAGGGAAAACGTTTCTCGCGTCTATTTCCGCCCTGTTTATTTCAAGCATTCTCGAACCCGAAATTACCATTTTACGGAATTCGGTACTGTTAATCGTTTTCTGCATAAAACTCCTTAATTCTTTTCACAAAAATTCTCGGCTCGCGCAAGACAAAATAGCTAATAGACGCAATAAAAAGCACTCGCCGCCGGAAAGTACAATCTTTTTAAAAAAATAAACAAGAGCAAAGCCGTAAATAATTTACAACTTTACTCCGATAATGTTAACGTTTACGGTATCCACTATCATACCCGTAAACTTTTCTACTTTATATTTAACGCCTTCTTTCAAGGATTCGGCTACCGCGTTTATTGACACTCCGTACTTTATAATTACGTCGATATCGATAAATATCCTGTCTCCGGAAGTTGTGATTTTCACTCCGCGTCCGTCAGGCTGTTTTTTCAAAAGTTCGGTCAACGAATCGCCGATACCGCGGGAAGCGGTGTCGACTATTCCGTAGCATTCTAACGCCGCGGACTTGGCCACCTTTGCAATGGCTTGGTCGGATATGGAAATTTTACCGAAAACATTGCTTGTATTTACCGACATAGCTCTCTCCTTTCAATACGCACAGAAAACCGAAAACAATAATTCCTTTAAACACACCGAAAATCAGCTTTGGAAATATATTTGTTCGGCTCGCTATACATAAGTTATTTTATAATATTTTAACAGGTTTGGCAAGTATTTGCCGCAGTTTTTAGACAATTAGCTATAAACCTATAAAATTATTTTGGAAAATACTTAAAAAATTAAAACTTTGAACGTATTTTTAATTGATTTTTTTTTATAACCGTGTTATATTTAATAAGGTCGTTTTGAAAACGGCTTTATTTTCAGCTTATTAAACACCCATGGAGGTAATAAAATATGTCAAGAGTTTGTACGGTATGCGGTAAAGGTCAGACCTCGGGCAACAACGTAAGCCACTCCAAAAGAAGAACAAGAAGAACTTTTAAAGCTAACGTTCAGAAAGTAAGTTACGTTGCAAACGGTAAAACGGTTACGGGTTACGTTTGCACAAGATGCCTTAAATCCGTAGAGCGCGCTTAATTTTGCGTTCTCCGCTCTGTTTTATACGGAGCTTTTTTAAGTTAAATTTACGCCGTTGCGGTAACACGCAACGGCGTTTTTATTTTAATATTTTTAAATTGCCGAAAAAGAAATATATTTTGACTCTGATTTAACCGCAAACTTCTTTAAATACTCTTAAAAAATTTTTATAGCAAAGTTTCTCCAAAACCCGTAACGGAAAATTCTCCGAAAGATAAGAGATAAGAGCGGGCATTTTTTCGCAACCTTCCAAATTTTCCGTCGCGGGTATTCCGTCGAAGTCGCTTCCGAACGATAAAACGTCCTCCCCGCCAACAGTCATTAAATGTTTTAAATGCCGTAAAACCTGATTAAACGTATCGCTGCCGCCAAGGAAATCCGAACAAAAATTTACGCCTATCACGCCGCCGCAATCCGCTATTTTTTTAATAAGCCCGTCGGTAAGGTTTCTTGAAACGCCGCAAACTTCCGCGGCGTTGGAATGACTTGCAACTATCGGAATTTTTCTACCCCTCAAAATATTCTCCGCGCCCCCGTCGGAAAGATGAGATATATCCACTATTATTTTAAGCTCGTCCAACCGTTTCACCGCTTCTTTCCCAAGCGGTTTCAGTCCCCTATCTTCTCTGGCGTCAAAATCGGGTATTCCGTTACGAAATATAAGATTGGGGTACGCGTAATCGTTTTCGAAGTTCCAAACGAGCGAAGCCATTTTTACGCCCGCCGCGGCAAGAGAATCTAAACAAGTTAAATCTCCGCCCGTAAACCCTAAATTTTCAACGGTTAAAATCGCGCCGCTTTCCCCTCCGTTTACGGTTGCGTTCAAAGTTTTATAATCTTTTATAGTATTTAAACCGCAATTTTTATAAAAATCCAAATACTTTTTAACCGAAGAAGCGGCGCCGTCGCCTTGAGTAAAAACCGCAAAGCATTGCGCCGCGCATCCGCCGGTATTCAGTTTGTTTAAATTTACCTGAAGGTTGCAATTCTTCAAACTTCCGCCGCCGTCGGCGCATACGGTCAAAGTATCGCAATGTAAGTCTATATATCGCATTTACATCTCATTTGCGGCAAAAGAGCCTTAAAATTTTTCTTATGAGTTTGGGCGGTTTAACGCAAATAACTGTCATAATATCCCCCTGCGGTATTTTAAGAGTGGAATACTCTTTAAATATTATATGCAACCGCAAACGGAAAGGTTACAAAAATCAACTTTTTAATTTTTCTATAGTCGCCGCCATATCCGCAGATTTGAACACTGCGGAACCCGCAACCAAAATATTGGCGCCGGCAGCCGCAATCTCCGCAGCGTTTTGTTCAGTTACGCCTCCGTCGACTTCGATATCCAAATCAGGTCTGCCTGATTTAACGGCGTATTCGCGCGCCGTTTTAATTTTTTGCAATACTTCGGGTATAAATTTCTGACCGCCGTAACCGGGGAACACCGACATTATAAGTATCATATCCGCGATAGGAAACAAAGGGAAAATATTTTCCACCGCTACGTCCGGATTGACTACCGCACCGCACTTCACACCGAATGATTTTATTAATTCCAACGTTTCTCTAAGATAATCGGGAGAAATCTTTTGACAAGCTTTATAATGCACGGTAATAATATCCGCTCCCGCTTCTGCAAAAAATTTAATTTGTGTTTTAGGGTGCTCTATCATAAGATGCACGTCCAACGGCAATTTGGTAAGCGGTCGGATATTTTTGACCATTTGTCCGCCGAAAGTTATGGGCTCTACAAAATTTCCGTCCATCACGTCGCAATGTATTAAATCCGCGCCGCTCGCTTCCAGTTTTTTTACGGCTTCACCCACAGCCGAAAAATCCGCCGATAAAATGGAAGGCGCAATTTTAATTTTCATATAGTTACCTCTTTTTATAAACGCGTATAAATCCGCCTGTCAGGTTAATTATTCGATAAATATCCCGCTCTGAGTTGACCGCACGCGCCGCCGATATCGTTGCCCATGCTGCGGCGCAAAGTTGCGGAAAGTCCGCCCTTTTCAAGCATGCCCAAAAATAAGTACGCTTGTTTCTCGGTTATTGTTTGCAGTCCCCGCTCTTTAACCTCGTTTAATCTTATCAGATTCACATGACAAGGCAAGCCCTTTAAAAGTTTCACCAAACCCTCGGCATGCTCTTTATCGCAATTTTCGCCCGCTATAAGAGAATATTCGAAAATATATCTGCGCCCGGTCTTTTTAAAATAATATTCGCAAGCTTTTAAAATTTCAGCTATACCGTATTTTTTTGCAACGGGCATCGTGCGGGCGCGCCCCTCGTCGGTGATTTGATGCAAAGATATTGTTAAATTAACAGGTAAACCCTCGTCCGCAAGCTTGTAAATTTTAGGAACCAAACCGCAGGTTGAAAGCGATATATTTCTCGCGGAAATATTAATTCCGCCCTCCGCCGAAACATTTTTCAAAAATTTAACCGTTTCACTGTAATTATCCAACGGCTCGCCGCTTCCCATAAGCACTATATTAGTGACGGCGCGTTTTTCGGAAGTACCGCCGTGAAGCGCGTTGACCGCTAAAACCTGACTTAAAATTTCGCCCGAGGTCAGATTGCGCACCAGACCACCCAAAGTGCTCGCACAGAACTTACATCCCATACGGCAACCCACCTGAGTGGAAACGCATTGAGTATTGCCGTATTTATAGCTCATGAACACTCCCTCTACCAGATTACCGTCCGCAAGACGGAAAAGATATTTTTCAGTACCGTCCGAAGAAGCAAGCGTTTTTATTATTTCAACGGAATTATTCTCGTAATCCTCTAACAGTTTTTCACGCAAAGAAGGTGAAACGTTTATTTCGCTAATCTTTTTGCCCTGCGTCAACCCCGTATAAAGCTGTTTTGCGCGGAACTTTTTTTCGCCGAGCAATGCTATTAAATTTTCCAGCTCCGAAAAACTTAAATCCTGTAAAATTTTTTTCACTTACCGCATCCTTTCAAAAGAAGTTACGAAAAAACCCGCGCCCATTGATATGTGAGGTAAAAACTGTAAACCGTACTTTGTAATGCGGTGCGCGAGAAAAGACTTAGGTATTTTCAAGTCATACTCGGGGTGCAACCTGCAAAATTCGTATATTATACTGTCGTTTTCTTCGGGAAGAACAGAACAGGTAGAATAATATAACCAGCCGCCCTTTTTAACGTACCTGGCGCAATTGTTTAAAATTGCGAGTTGAATTTTATTCAATTCCGGAATATCGCTTTCCTTACGAAAGAGTTTTATATCGGGATTTTCGTTTATAACCCCGGTACCGGAACAAGGAACGTCGCAGAGAACCGCGTCGAATTTCCCCTCGTATTCGGAATTAAAAACGGTACTGTCCGCGCAAACCGCGGTCACGTTTTCCGCATGCATTCTGTTTTTATAATCTTTTATGAGTTGTACTCTGTGCTCATGAATTTCACAAGCCGTCACCTCGCCGCATTTCGCGGAAAGCAATACGGATTTGCCGCCGGGAGCCGCGCAGGCGTCTAAAAGTTTTCCGCATGACTTTACAACGTCGCATACGGCTATAGAGCCAACCGATTGAAAGGTGTAGTCCCCGTTGAAAAAATTTTCGTCGCGCACAAAATTTGGAAATATATAAACGCCGTCGAAAGGAGTGCATATATGGGGGTTTACAAGGTATTCTTCGGCGTTTTTTGTAAAGCGCGTGCAAATACCGTTGCTCGGCGCGTTGAGTATAGCCGCGGCTTCTTCTTTATAACTTCGCCTCAATTTTTTAACAAGCCAAACCGGCGCGCTGCATTCGACAGAGAGTTTCTCATCTGTTTTCTGCGGCAAAGATGGAATTTTATAAGAACGCAAAAATGCGTTGACAAAACCCGCCGCGCCTTCTTTTCCGAGTTTTTTTGTAAGCGATACAGCGTAATCGACCACCACGTAGCCGTGTTTTTGCATAAACTCCAATAAATACAGCGCTATTTTAAGAATTAATTTAATTGCGTTTTTCGGTGATTTTTCGACGTTAGCGTTTATCAGATATTCAAGGTAAATATCTTTTTCAAGCACGCCGTAACATATTTTTACCGTGCGCGACTTGTGAAGCGGTTCTACAACCGTTTCCTTTAACGCCTGTTTTAAATATTTACCCCCGGAATATACCTTATTTAAAACAAAATAAGGGTCGGTTAACGGATTATTCAAGATTATCTCCGGCTTTTATTTTTCTTCCGTTTACAAAGTCCGCGGCGCGCATAATTTTTCCTCCCGCAGGCTGTAACTGCGTTATAAGCAGAGAACCGCTTCCGCAGCCTACCGTAATACCTTGCTTATCCGCGGCGATAACTTCGCCGCATTTTCCGCATACGTATGACGTTTCCGCATTCAAAATATTAAGAGCACTGCCGCCGAACATACAGTATGCCGCCGGCGCGGGACTGAAAGCTTTGACCGCGCGGCAAACGGAAGCCGCGTCCTTGGAAAAATCCAGTCTGCAATCGCTTTTTAAAATTTTCTTACAATAAGTAGCGCGGGCTTCGTCCTGCAACAAGAGCTGCGTATCGCCTTTTTCTATAAGTTCCGCCGCCTCGCAAATAGCTTCCGCGCCGAGTATTGCCAACTTTTCGGTAAGCTCGCCGCACGTGGCGTTTGCCGTTTCGGTACGTTTGACAAGCAACATTGCGCCCGTATCGAGAGAAAGTTCCGTCTTCATTACCGTTACGCCCGTATGCGTTTCCCCCGCAAGTATAGCCGACTGAATAGGGGAAGCGCCGCGAAACTTCGGCAAAAGCGACGCGTGTATATTCCATACCCCTAGCGGGAAACTGTTTAAAACCCCTTCAGTCAGCAATTGCCCGTAAGCGCAGGTAAACATGACGTCCGCGCCAAGCGCTTTCAATTCTTCGGCATGTTCTTTGATTTTAGGATAATCAAGCGTTTTTAACCCGTTTGCAAGAGCAAAAGCCTTTACGGGCGTGGGCGACAAAATCCGCTTCCTACCCTTAGGCTTATCGGGATTAGTTATAACCGCTACGGGCTTTCTGCCCGATTTTATAAGCACATCCAATGCGGGCACGGCAAATTCGGGAGAGCCTGCAAATACTATTTTCATATTACCTCCTCAAGGTAAAACGCGCCGTTACGGACCCGTACAAATTAATCCTCGGGCGGCAAGTCATAAATTTCTTCGGCTTTGTCCGTATACAAAATACCGTCGAGATGTTCCAGCTCGTGGCAAACCGCGCGGGCAAAAAATCCTTCTGCGGTAAGTTTATGCTTTTTGCCGTTGCGGTCGCGGTACTCGGCTTTAACTTTATAAGGCCGAACCACCGTGCCTTGCTTGCCTTTTACCGAAAGGCACCCTTCCGGTCCTATCTGTTCGCCCTTCTGCGAAACAATTACGGGATTAATAAGTTCGAAAAAACCCTCTTCCACGTCTATTACAACCACTCTCAAAGGCACGCCTATCTGCGGCGCGGCAAGACCCGCGCCTTTTTCCGCGCGGACCGTATCCTTTAAATCGTCCAAAAGTTCCCAAAGCTTACCGTTGAAAACTTTTATTTCTTTGCATTTTTCTCTGAGAACGGGGTCTCCGTCCTGCACTACGAATTTAACAGCCATAATTTGCTCCGAGTTATGAAAGATTGGAAGGGTTTTCTTCTACGTATACGAAGCACCCCGTGGAAGTGTTGTTTTCCGCTATAACATATATTTTTTCGAGTAGAGCACAGCTTTTAAGCCGCATAAGAACCTGATAACGATGCTTACCCTGTATTTTTTTCACAGGCGAGTGCATTTTATTCATAAAAATAAATTCCTGCCCGTAATTTTTTTTGAGTTCTTCTATTGCAAAATATACGTTTTTCAACGTTTCAAGCGCCGTCTTATCATCTTCAGAAGTAACCATTACGCGGCAAATAAGAGAATAAGGCGGAAATTGCGTGGCTTTTCTCACCTGCAATTCATTTTGAAAAAATCCCGCGTAATCGTAATTTACGGCGTATCGCAAAATATAATTTTCGGGGCAGTAGGTCTGCAAAACAACGTTGCCCTTTTCTCCCGCTCTGCCGCTTCTGCCCGCAACCTGTGTTATAAGCTGAAAAGTGCGTTCGCCGCTTCTGTAATCTGAAAAATGCAAACTCATATCGGCGTCCAAAATGCCTACAAGCGTTACCGAAGGAAAATCGTGCCCCTTTGCTATCATTTGAGTTCCCACCAATATATCGGCTTCATGAGCGGCAAATTTTTTTATTATTTTGTAATGCCCGCCCTTGCCCGAAACGGTGTCGTTATCCATTCTGATTATTTTTGCGGAAGGGAAAAGAGCGTTCAAATCGGAAACAACCCTCTGCGTTCCCGTACCGCCGTAACGGATATGAAGTCCTCCGCACTCAGGGCACGCCGTCAGCATGCGGTATTTGGCGCCGCAATAATGGCATTTAAGACAGTTTTCTTCGCTGTGGAACGTTAGAGAAACATCGCAATTTACACATTTGGCAACGTATCCGCAGTCGCGGCAGATTACCGTTTGCGCATAACCGCGCCTGTTTAAAAATATTATCGCCTGATTACCGTCCGCAAGCGTTTTTTCAAGCTCTTCTCTGAGCGCAAGTGAAAAAGCGGTGTTGTTGCCCCTTTTTACCTCTCTTTTCATATCGGCTATAATAATTTCCGGCAATGGTTTTTTGTTGATACGCTCGGTAAGAGTTATTAAATTATACCTGCCTTCACTAGCCTCTATGTAACTTTCAACCGAAGGCGTCGCGCTGCCCAACACAAGTTTGCAACCGTTATAATCGGCGCGCATTTTGGCTATTTCTATAGTGGAATACCGCGGCGCGGTTTCCGAAACGTAAGAAGAATCGTGCTCTTCGTCTATAATTATAACGCCTAAATTTTCAAGCGGAGCAAAAACCGCGCTACGCGCGCCTATGGCAATTTTTGCCTCTCCGGAACGCAAACGCCACCATTCGTCGAATTTCTCTCCCGCAGAAAGCCCGCTGTGTAAAATCGCCGCCTCACCGCCGAATCTTGCGCGAAGCTGTAAAAGCATTTGCGGCGTTAAAGAAATTTCCGGAACTAAAAATATCGCCGTCTTGCCGCGGGCTATAGCCCGGGCTATAAGATTTAAATATATTTCGGTTTTACCGCTGCCCGTAACGCCGTGAATAAGTTGGACGCATTTTTCGGAATTTTCTATTCTTTCAACCGCGTCTCTTTGCATTAACGTAAGCGTTTTAGCGCTGTCTTCATGTCCGCATTCGCTAAAAGGATTGCGGTTTATACGCCTCTTTTCAATATTGAACGCACCCTTTTCTTCCAAAGAGGTTACGGGCGAACGCCCGAAACGGTTACACAGCAGAGTATACTCGCATTCCCCGTTCTTTAAAAACTCCAATATTTCCGCCTGCTTTTTTGCCGATTTACTCAATTCGGGTTGCGTTCCCGAAAGCGTTACGAATTTTTTATATAATTCGCGCACCTTTCCGAGCCGCATCTCCGTAGGTAAAAAAAGCCGCAAAGCCGTGGCTTTGGGCACGCGGAAACGCAAAGAAATGCGCTCGAACAAATAAAAACATTCGGGAACGAGCGCGGGTAATTCTTCGAACACTTCCTTTATGGGCTTGACTCTTTCCAACGGTATAGAACACGTTTCGCTTACATTTATAACGAAGCCTTCTATAACTCTTCCGCCGAAAGGCACTTTAACCCTGCTTCCCGCAACTATATTATCGGGACAGGAATACTCGAATATTTTGTCCACCTGACTGTGGGCTATGTCAACTATAACCTGAGCGTACACTTTAAATTGCCGTTAAAAGACGCGGCTTATAATCAGTCTTTAACGCACTTAATCTTGCCGTCGGCAATTTCGCGGCTCGCTATAGCAAGTTCTTTGATATATTCGTTGCTCGAAGAAGACGATGACTGTTCGAGAATCTGACGGGCGCGTTTAGACGCCACTACGCAAAGACAATAGCGTGATACCGGTTGTTCTTCGGTACCCAACTGTTTCAGAAGTAAATCTACGGGGGGTTGATTAATCATACTGTTACCTCTTGTTCCGCGCCTGTCGCGGACTATTATTTTGATTTTGATTTTTCTATAATTTTTTCTATCGTTTCAACGGTTTCCGCAAGGTCGTCATTTACCACGCGGTAATCGTATAAGTCTTTTTTGGAAAGCTCGTATTCCGTACGGCTTAAACGCTTTTCTATTTTTTCAACGCTTTCAGTACCGCGTTTTAAAAGTCTTTCCCTGAGAGCTTTTTCGTCCGGCGGTAAAATCATTATAAGCAACGCTTCCGGGTGAGCTTTTTTTACTTGCAACGCGCCGTCAACTTCTATTTCCAAAATGACGTCGTGAGTTGTAAGTTTTTCTTCAACAAATTTTTTAGGAGTGCCGTAATAATTTTCGAAGTGTTCCGAATATTCCAGAAAGCCGCCTTCGTCTAATAATTCCGTAAATTTCTGTTTATCAATGAAAAAATAGGATACGCCCTCTATTTCGTCGTCGCGTTTTTTTCGCGTGGTACAGCTTACGCTCAAAGCGTAACTGCCTTTTTTCAATAATTCTTTAATTACCGTACCTTTACCCACGCCCGAAGGTCCGGAAAGCACTATCAATAAATTTTTTTTCATATAATTATTAACATTAAAAATTAAAAAATATTCGACCTTTACTCCACATTCTGAACCTGCTCGCGCACCTTCTCAATTTCATTTTTCAAAGCAAGCCCCAAACGGGTGACCTCCAAATCGTTGGATTTAGAACAAATTGTATTCGATTCCCTGTTAAATTCCTGAACCAAAAAATCCAATTTTCTGCCCACAAGAGGTTCCTTGCAAATATTTTTAAACTGCGCGATATGCGAATGTAAACGCGTTAACTCTTCGTCTATATTGCATTTGTCGGCAAAGAGCGCGGCTTCCGTTAAAAGCCTTGCTTTATCCACTTCCGTTCCGTCGAGAATTTTTTCCATCTTGGCGATCAGTTTTAACCTGTAATTTTCTGAAACGGCGGGAGCGCGTTTTTCCACGTCGGAAACCAAATTTTCTATAACGTCCATTCTGCCCGTCATATCGGCTTTGAGCTTTTCCCCCTCCGTATAACGCATTGTGTTAAGCTTTTCAAGCGCTATATCGAGCGCGGAGAATAACGCCGCCACAAGTTCTTCGTCGGCTGAAGCGCCGTCCTCCGATTTAAGAACTTCCGGAAAACGCAAAATTCCGGTAACGGTTAAATCGTCTTCAGCTTCGGGGAACAACTCCCTGACTTTTTTTGCCGCCGCAACATAAGCTTTGGCCGCTTCGGCGTCAAAGTTCAAGGTTTTGGTTTTTTCGCGCTTATCGTTCAAACTTACGAAAACGTCGGCATGTCCCCTTGTAAGTTTTGCGCGGATCGCGGTACGAACGGCTTCTTCATGCGGCGAAAATATTCGCGGGCATCTTAAAGAAACGTCGAGATAGCGGTTATTAACCGTTTTTATTTCAACCGTCAGTTCTATGCCGCCCCGTTTATATTCTCCGTTGCCGTAACCCGTCATACTGTACATAGCGCCGCTCCTTAAACTTCTACAAAGTACATTATAACAGAAACGCAAAAAAAATACAAGCAAATTAAAAGTTCCGCAAAGATAATTTCGCGGAACTTTAAAACCGTACAAAGCATAAAAATTTCAATAATCGGCGCGTTCGTCCGAGGTCTTTCCTTTTTGCCTTGTGGTGACAAGGTGATATTTATTTTGCGGACTTACCTCAAACAGCGCGTATTTTTGCGTAGAGGTTGCAATAGCCCCCGTAATATCAGCAAAATAAGCCGTTTTACCGGCGCACATTATTACGGGTATACCGTACAAATAAGCGTATGCGCGGCACAGAATTTGAGGAATGTTATCCTTAACTTCCCTCATCACGGCAAATACCGCGTTGCACCCGCACATCGAAAGCGAATGTATTGCGTCGGGAAACAGCAAATCGTTTTCTATGCACAGCCCTATTTTGCAACCGTTTACGTTGTAAAAGCCGAGTGCGGAACCGCCCTTGAAATCTTCGCAATCCAAAACGTAGTGCATATCCGAAATTCCAAGCAATTTCCCCCTGTCCGAAACCGCGACGGATTTTCTTAAAAGTCCGCGGCTATCGGTAATACAACCGCATAAAACGCCGCAGGAACACTTTTTGGATAATTGAACCGCCACTTCGAACTTTTCCGTTTCGCATTTGAGTTCTTTTTCGTAATCCACTTCTCCCAAACCCTGGAAACCGAATAAAGCTATATCGCATTCCGGCAAAGTTTCAACTTCCGCCGCGCCGCCGTCCGTCACTACGCAAAATATCATACCCTATATCTTATTACGTTAAATTAAAAATTGTTCGTCATACTTGCGCGTACGAAAACATATTATAGTGCGAGGTGACGCAATGAAAAAATTATTATCGTTTATTCTTATAATATTTTCAGGATCGGTTTTAATGTTTTTGCCCGCGTGCGGCAACGACGCCGAAACAGACAGAAGCAACTACGAAATTTATGTAAGCTACGATAAAGAGGACAAAACTTTGACCGGAACGGTAAAATTGGATTACTTCAACAATACCGACAACGAACTGAACGATTTAAAGTTCAATCTTTACGGAAACGCGTTCCGCGAAAATTCCAAATTCAAACCCGTATCCGAAACTTATAAAAACAGAGCGTATTATAACGGCGAAAGCTACGGCGAAATGACGGTGAAAAACGTTGAAAACTGCGCCGGATGGACCGTTGCCGGCGAAGACGAAAATATTCTTACCGTAAATTTATCTTCCCCTATCGGTCCCGAACAAAGATATTGCCTGACCATAAATTACACATTGAAGCTTGCAGACGTAAACCACAGAACGGGCGTTACCGCCACAACCGTAAATTTAGGCAATTTTTACCCCGTGCTCTGCGCTTATTCCAAAGAAGGATTTATCGAATGTCCCTACTATTACTGCGGAGACCCCTTTATTTCCGAATGTTCGGATTATTCTGTAACAATAGAATTGCCCGCCGAGTATACCGTAGCGAGTAGCGGAAAACCCGAATCTGAAACCGAAGCGGACGGCAAAAAAAAGTGTTCCTATTCTTTAAAAAACGCCCGCGACTTCGCAATGGTTTTATCAGATAAATTTCAAACCGTTAAAGAAAACGTCAACGGCGTGGAAGTTTCGTATTACTATACAAACGACAACAACCCGCAAATAAGTCTTTCCGCCGCCACGCAAAGCGTAAAATACTTCGGCGATGTTTTCGGGGCGTACGCATATCCCACCCTTTCCGTAGTGCAAACCGATTTCTGTTACGGTGGAATGGAATACCCCGCGCTCACTATGATTTCCCGCGGGCTGGATTCCGATAACCATATTTATACTATTGTACATGAAAACGCCCATCAATGGTGGTACGCCATGGTAGGAAGCGACCAGCTGAACAACGCATGGCAGGACGAAGGCCTTACGGAATATTCCACGCTTATGTTTTTTGAAAACAACCCCAACTACGGATTTACCAGAACGGGAATAGTGAAATCGGCAACAAGCGCCTACCGCGCCTTCTTTTCCGTATTCCAACAGCTCAACGGAGAAGTAAATACCGCCATGACGCGCAATTTAAAGGATTATTCGGGAGAATTGGAATATAATAATATTACGTACAACAAGGGACTTATAATGTTTGACATGATAAGAAACTCCGTAGGCGACGCTAAATTCAACTCCGCTTTGAAAAATTACTTTAACGCTAACCGATATAAAATAGCTTCGGCGGAAGATTTATACGGCGAATTTATCAAAACCGGAAACCTTCCCGAAAGTTATTTTCTTTCCTTTACCGAAGGCAAAATTTTAATTTAACAAACGCTTGCAAAAATCAATATTATAATATATAATGATTTTAAAGTAATTTATCAGGTAAAAGTAATGGACGTACCCGACAGTTGTAACAACTTAAATACAATAAATATTTAATTCCGTACAAAAGCAAAGTATTTGTCGTGCACGGAATTATTCCGTGCATTTTTATTTTACTGAATCCGGCTGAATTTTTCCGGTCGGATATGACAAAACTTTGAGGTTTGCTTATGGTAAAATTTTTTATTACCGCCGAAAACGGCGCGCTTAAAAAAACAGAATTTTTTGAGAACGATTGTTGGATAGACATGGTTAACCCTACCGACGAAGAATGCGAAAACGCGGCTAAGCTTTCCGGCGTGCCCGAAGATATGATTAAAGCCGCGCTCGACGAAGAGGAGCGCGCGCGTTTCGAATCGGACGAAGGTTGCAACCTGTTCATAGTCGACTGCCCCATAATAGAGGAAGGCGACAGCGGCGACGGCTACACCACCCTTCCTTTGGGTATTATATACAATAAAAAATGCATAATGACCGTTTGTTTAAAAGGCAACACGGTTTTAAAGGACTTTATAACGGGCAGGGAACGCGTATATTGCGATAAACCCGTTCACTTTGCGTTAACGTTCATGCTCGGCAACGCAAAAAGATTTTTGTATTGTCTTAAACAAATCGACCGCAAAAACCACAGAATACAAAACGAAATGGGAAAAACCATGCGAAACGAGGAAATTGTTCAGTTGCTCGAATTGCAGAATTCGTTGGTTTATTTTTCAACCTCGCTCAACTCCAACGAAAGAGTGCACGACAGACTCTCACGCGTGGAAGCCGTTCAGAATCAGGAAGATTATAAAGACTTATACGACGACATTTGCATAGAAAACAGACAGGCAATAGAAACCTGTAATATTTATAAAAACATTTTAAGCGTAACAATGGACGCTTACGGCTCGATAATTTCCAACAACTCCAACGACAATATGCGCAAGCTTACAATAATTACTATTTTGCTTGCCGTTCCAACAATGATTGCGGGATTCTGGGGCATGAATATGCCCGTTCCCTTTCAGGACGGTTATTCGTTTTTGGAAACGGGCTGGTTTTGGCTTGTTATTTTAGGTTCGGTTCTGTTAACGGCTACGATTGCCGTATTTATAGTAAAGGGAAATCCTTTCAGAAAACCGTTAAAACCTAAAAGAAAACGCAAAAAAGACAAGGATAAAAAGGAAAAATAATGCCCGTTTTACAGTACGTTTGTAAAAAATGCAATAAGAATTTCGAAGAATTGGTTAAAAAATACGACGATGAAGTATTTTGCCCCGTTTGCGGCATAAAGGCCGAACGCTCGTACAGCGGAAAAATGTTTTCGGCAACGGGTAAAACCTGTAACAGTTGCGGCGGCGACTGCAAAAACTGCGGCGGATGCCATTAAAAACAACGGAGATTATAAAATTATGAAAAACGAAAATTGCGGCTACTGCACGGGCGGTGAACTTTTAGACAAATTCGGTATATTTATATGCGATCTTTCGGTAAGTAAACTTATACTTTTCAAAGAACAATCCAAACGCGGCAGATGTATTGTCGCGTTTAAAGACCACGTAAGCGAAATAACCGATATTTCCGAAGAAGACAGAAACGCGTTTTTTGCCGACGTAACGCGCGCGGCAAAAGCCATACATAAAGTGTTCAAGCCCGACAAAGTTAACTACGGCGCTTACGGCGATACGGGTTGTCATTTACATTTTCATCTTTGCCCCAAATATGAAAACGGCGACGAATGGGGTTCCACATTTACCATGAATCCGGGAAAAGTATATTTAACCGACGAAGAATACGAAAAAATGAAAAAAGATATATTGTCAGTTTTATAATACGGTTACAAATATTTATATATTAATAACGGAGCGGACAAACGTCCGCTCCCTGTTTTCCCGCCGGGAGGTACAGACACAGGGCACTGCAGTCGTCGTCCCCGTGGCGCAGCCGCC
>CATKAP010000173.1 GCA_949746255.1 uncultured bacterium | reverse complement strand
TAATATTGCTGAAATATAAATCCAACTTCTCGCTTTCTGAATTCGGTTAACTGTCTATCCGATAAATTCGTCAATTCTACACCGTTACACTCTACCGTTCCGCTTTCGGCACGTTCCAATCCCGAAAGAACGCTCAAAAGTGTTGATTTACCGGAACCCGACGCTCCGAGTATTACAACAAATTCGCCGTCGTTTACAGTAAGCGAAACTTTTTTCAAAACTTCCGTTCCGTTATACAATTTTACTACATTTTGCGCTTTAATCATTTTTTAACTCCGATTTTAAATTTCTTAGCAAACTCAAAAATACTTCCGTAAGCATATTGGAAATTTGGCTTTCGGTAAAAATACAAACTTTTGTTGCCGTTAATACAGCTATTCCGTGAGTATATATCCATAAATGTAAATATAAATTTTCTGAATTCTTTTTATTTAAACCATAATTTTCTTCTATAGAATTCATAATTTTATCATAATGTTTTTCTATACCTTGCAACACGTTAAATTTATCGGTATATTCCTCCCGCTCTTTCATAAACAATAACTGAAAAAGTTTAGGACGTTTATCGGCAAACTTAATATATTTCGTTCCTACGCCTTTAAAAGGCAACTCTTCCTTTAATCCTTCTTCAACGTATTCGCCATACACGGCGTTAGCTTCTTCAATAACGGCTTTGTAAACTTCGCTCATTCCGCTAAAAACAGTAAAAATCGGCCTTGCAGAACTTTTCAATTCGTTACCGAGAGAACGTGCCGTAAGATAATCAATTCCTTCTCGCTCCACTATTTTCAACGCGGCCTTAACAATTTCATTTTTTGTAAATTTCGCTTTGGGCGGCATATCAATCTCCTATTAAAAACTATTGTTTTAAAACAACTGTTTTAAATATAATACTTTCTATGGAATATGTCAAGAGTTTTAACAAAAAAAGCGTTCGAAACGAACGCTTTTTTTAAATTCTAAATCATTTACTCATTTCTTCCGCAAGTGATTTTAATTGATTTTCGCTCTCTTCATTCAAAGCCGAGCGAATTTTGACTTGATTTTCCGCAATAATCAAATTTTTACACTTCTCTAATTTTGTCATTATTGCCTTAGCCGCAACCGGCGCCCAACTGCCGTTTTCAATTATACCTATTTTTCTGCCTTGAAAATTTCTTTCAGTAAGCGCTTCCAAAAATATATTCATTGCAGGAAACAAACCGCCGTTATAAGTAGTTGTTGCAAAAACTATTTTATTACATTTAAAAGCTTCCGACAAACAGTAAGAAATATCGTTTCTTGCTAAATCAAATAAAGATACGTATTTAACTCCATTTAGTTTAAGTTCTTCGGCAAGTTTTTCAACGGCATATTTAGTATGTCCGTATACCGATGTATAAGCTATCATAACGCCGTCGGTTTCCGCTCGATAATCCGCCCACATCGAATACAAGTTTATATAATAGTTTAAGTTTTCATTCAAAACAGGACCGTGTAGAGGATATATTACGCTAATTTCATAAGCTGAAACTTTATTTAATAAAGATTTAACTTGTGTACCGTACTTTCCAACTATTCCGAAATAATATCTTCGCGCTTCATCTGCCCATTCTTCGCCGCATGCGGCAATACCGAATTTACCGAAAGCGTCCGCCGAAAATAAAGCTTTATTATATGAATCGTAAACAACCATAACTTCGGGCCAATGCACCATCGGTGCAAAAATAAAAATTAACTCATGTTTTCCGAGAGAAAGTTTATCCCCGTCTTTAACTACTATACCTTCGGCAGTATAATCTTTCCCGAAAAACTCGTTCAACATTACAAAAATTTTACTGTTACCAACAATTTTTGAAGTGGGATATTTCTCTTTAAAACGCAATACGCACGAGGAATGATCAGGTTCCATATGCTCAATTATTAAATAATCCGGTATCCTACCTTGCAACGCTGTATCTAAATTTTTTAACCATTCATCGCAAAAATGCACATCAACAGTATCAAATACGGCGATTTTTTCATCCTCAATCATGTACGAATTATAAGAGATACCGTTAGGTACAGGAAATTGACTTTCAAATAAATCAAGAGTATTATCGTCTACCCCTAAATAAAATATATCGTTTGAAAGTTTTTTCATAATAGTTACTCCTTGAATTTTTAAAAATTTAACGTCTGATTTGACCGCTGCCAATTATGACATACTTGTATGAAGTTAATTCTTTCAGTCCCATAGGTCCGCGGGCATGAAGTTTTTGAGTAGAAATTCCCATTTCGCAACCGAGACCGAATTCTCCGCCGTCGGTAAACCGAGTTGACGAATTAACGTAAACCGCCGCACTGTCTATCGAGCGAGTAAAATACTCAGCAGTTTCAATATTCTCCGTAATTATCCCGTCGCTATGACCTGTGGAATGAGCGTTAATATGAGAAACGGCTTCTTTGACATCTTTCACGGTCTTGACCGCCAACACATAATCCAAAAATTCAATATCAAAATCGCGCTCGCCGGCAAGTTCACAACCGCTTCTGTCACCCAAAATATCAAAAGATTTAACATCAAGTTTTAAAGTTATGGAAGCTTGATTAATATTAACTATTTTGTTATACAACAAGTTCAGAAATTCTGACGCAATATTTTCGCTTACAAGCAAAACTTCCATTGCGTTGCACACGGAAGGACGACTGCATTTTGCGTTTTCGACTATAGAAAGCGCTTTATTTATATCAGCTTCACCGTCAACATAAATGTGGCATATACCTGTTCCCGTTTGAATACACGGAACCCGAGCATTTTCAACACAAGTATCTATTAGACCTTTTCCTCCGCGCGGAATAAGTAAATCTACATATCCAACTGCTTTCATAAGCTCGTTAGCGCTCGCACGGGAAGTATCCTCCACAAGATTTATCATATCCCGCGATACTCCAGCCCTTTTCAAACCTTTATGCATAGCCGAAACTAACGCGCGTGCGGAACCGTAAGCTTCCTTTCCGATTTTAAGAATACAAACGTTGCCGCTCTTTAAAGCAAGCGCAGCAGCATCAACAGTCACATTCGGTCGACTTTCATATATTATTGCCACCACGCCGAGCGGAACAGAAACTTTTTTTATTTTCATTCCGTTTTCATGGATAAACTCATCCAAAGTTTTTCCTACTGGATCGTCAAGCTTTGCCAAAGACCTTAAACCTGCCGCCATTAAGTGAATTCTATGTTCGTTTAACGCCAATCTATCCAGCATTACGTCAGACATAATACTTCGCGAATTCTCAAAATCGGCATTATTTGCTCTTAAAATCGCTTCACAATCGTCTTCTATTGCCTGAGCCATATTAATTAGAGCGGAATTCTTTTGTTCCGAAGAAAGCGCCGCCGCCGAATTTTTTATACGCTTTGCATTTTCTAAAATATTTTTAGTCGTCATAATTTTACTTTAAACCGTGTTCCCACTTCTTTGCCTTCTACAATATCATATAAAATATTTGCATCGGAGCCGTTGGCTATCACAGTCTCTATTCCGCATTCCATACAAATTTGCGCGGCATGAAGTTTTGTTTCCATACCGCCCGTACCCAACAGACTGCCAGAACCGCCAGCATAGGCTAAAATGTCATCGTTAAGATTGTTTACAATATGTAAAAGTTTTGCGCTCTTATCTATTTTTGGATCTGCGGAATACAAACCGTCTGTATCCGTTAACAACACCAAAAGCTGCGCGTTAATGTTTTTCGCAACAATTGCCGCCAAAGTATCATTATCTCCGACAGATATTTCCGCAGTCGAAACTGTATCATTTTCATTAATTATAGGCAAAACGTTTAATTTCAATAGTCTGAATACCGTATTTTTAAAATGTTCGCGCCGACAATCTTCTCTTATATCATCGCCAGTTATCAAAATCTGAGAAACAACGTGAGAATATTCCGAAAACATTTTATCGTAAGCATACATTAACTCACATTGCCCTACAGCCGCCATCGCCTGTTTCCCAGGCATATCTTCAGGACGTTCGGAAACGCCGAGTTTGCCCATACCCATAGCGATAGCGCCGGACGAAACCAAAACAATTTCATGCCCCGCGTTTTTTATATCGCTGATAACTTTACACAATTTTTCATTTCCGCGAATATTGGGTTTCCCCGAAGAATGAACCAGCGTAGACGAACCCACTTTTATAACTAATCGCATATTTAACCGTTTATATTTTTTTATTTAATATTATACGGCTTTTTCATACTAAGTCAACAAAATATGACCGTACGGTAAAATTTCCGTACGGTCGCCAAATTTTGGACAAATCAAACCACGCCCTGAGCAAGCATTGCCGCAGCAACTTTAATAAATCCTGCAATATTTGCACCCATAACATAATTACCGTCAAAACCATATTCTTTAGCGGCTTTATCGATGTTGTGATAAATATTAATCATTATATTTTTTAACTTAGCGTCAACTTCTTCAAAAGTCCAAAACATTCTGCCGGAAGACTGCGCCATTTCCAAAGCGGAAGTGGCCACGCCGCCGGCATTCGCCGCTTTTGCCGGAAGAAATACTATGCCTGCATTTTGAAAAACTTCTATTGCTTTAAGAGTGGAAGGCATATTAGCGCCCTCAGCAACATACTTAACGCCGTTTTTAACTAAAATTTCAGCCGACTGCTCGTCGATTTCATTCTGAGTAGCGCAAGGCAATGCAATATCGCAAGGTATTGTCCAAATTCCTTTACACCCTTCTTTATAAACAGCGCCCTGAACTCTCTCCGCATATTCTTTAATCCTGCCGCGTTTAACTTCTTTAATGTCTTTTATGATATCAAGTTTAATTCCTTCTTTATCATATATATATCCCTGACTGTCATACATCGCAACGACGTTCGCGCCAAGACTTTGCGCTTTTTCGCAAGCATAAACGGCAACATTTCCCGCACCGGAAATAACAACTGTCTTACCTCTAAAACTGTCTCCTCGCATTTTTAATGCTTCTTCGGTTATATAAATAAGCCCATAACCCGTAGCTTCGGTCCTGACAAGACTTCCGCCATATGTCAGTCCTCTACCCGTTAAAACCCCCACATGCTCGTCTCGAAGCCTTTTATATTGACCGAAAAGATAACCAACCTCTCTGCCACCCACACCAATATCCCCTGCGGGAACATCGGTATCGGCGCCGATATGACGGAAAAGTTCCGACATAAAACTTTGACAAAACGCCATTATTTCCCTGTCCGATTTACCTTTCGGGTCAAAATCAGCCCCC
>CATKAP010000172.1 GCA_949746255.1 uncultured bacterium | reverse complement strand
TCTACCTGTGCCGGAACTATGGAGACGCGGCAATCGAAGGGTACAGACGTGGATACCGGAAAGCATTCTGGACAGGATTGGGCGTTTCCAGTCTGATCGTTACAGGTTGCATAGGAGCAATCTCGGTCATCATGAAACAGTACGGCAAGAAGAACTGATCCAAGGAGGGGAGCGGCTAAACGGCGGCTCTCTCTTCTTTTCGCTTATTCTACAGGTCCTTTTACGGAGGTGACTGTTATGGTAATCAGAAATAAAGAATACTACACTCAGTTTGACAAAGAGATGAGGCGAGACCATAAAGCTTTGGACTACCACATCCGACAGGCAGAAAACTACAAGCGTATCTACCAGCTCACAAGAGGACGTTCGGGAGTATACGTCTTGTTGAACAAATGGGCCAAGAAGATGAATCAGATTCATTGCGATAAGGGATTCAAAATGGCAAAGTTGGACATGACATGGTGTCTTTACGAAATGATGTACCTACAGAACTACATTCAGAAAGGTGAGGAGTCCTAAACAGGGACTTTTCCCTTTTCGCTTATTTCACAGGTCCTTTTACGGAGGTGATGTTTCAATGAAACTGACGAAAGAGTATAGACGGATCTTTAATTCGGACAATGTCCACTGGTCAAAGAACACTACGTTGAATTTGTTCTTTCTTAAGACCACACAATCACATCTTAACGATATGCTGAAGGCCAGAGGTCATCTTATGCTGAATGAAGCATATGACGCGCTCGGATTTCCGCGTACAGCGGCAGGAGCTGTGATTGGTTGGGTCTATGAAGAGGGAAACGACTTAGTTGACTTTGGTTTAGGTAAATGCGAAATTGTCGATCCCAACATTCCAATCGTCTTTAATGTCAATGGAAACATCTTGGACAAACTGGGAGAAGAGCCCTAACAGGGGCTCTCCCTTTTCGCAGATTTTGCAGGATACATTATGGAAAGGAGAGAAAATCTGCTTAGGAAGAAATCCTGAATGGAACTGGTACAGGTAAAGTCTGGCTGAAATGCCGCGTGGCCATTCAGATGGGGTTCGAGTCCCCACAGCTCGCCCTTTCTCTTTGTTTTCCGCAGATTTTACAAATTCCTTTATGAAGAGGAATAAAAGGGAAACATTGAAAAGCCAAATTGTAAGACATGGTCGGCAATTACATTCGTAAGGATGTAATCCCAAATCATGCCCTCTTCTTTTTCGCCAAATCGGCAGTGGCCTTTATGGAGGTGATACTTGTGGAGACCAAGAAAATTCTTAGTACGATTGGAACGTTCGTTATTGTAGGGGCAGTATCAACAGCAGGAGCCGCATTATGGACGAACGTTTTAGATGACAAACTTAAATTGGTTAAAGCGAAG
>CATKAP010000171.1 GCA_949746255.1 uncultured bacterium | reverse complement strand
CCGATCTCCAAGCCCCGTTAAAAGACACCCCAAAAAAATAAGAACGATAGAAGTAGCGCCTGCAAGCTCGTCTCCCGACAGACCCGCGTACTCAAGCATGTACCTTATAAACTGACCTATACAACAAATAAGACCGCCTACGCCGAACGCCGCCGCGCAATTTTTAAAGTGCTGTGTGGGCGGATCCTGCGTTTTTACATAATTAAGATAATTTTTATTATAGTTTTCACGGGTTTTTCCTGTCATTTTTAACTCCTGCCTCTTTTGGAAATTTAATAAAACTTTCCCTTTCGTCTCTGCGGCTCAAATCGTATTCTTTCCTCATTGTTTATATAACCTCTCGTTCATACTCAACGTGACTTTTTCAGGCATAATTCTTGAAACCAATCTGAGCATTGTATTTTTTACTCCGCAAATGCGTATAACGGGAGGATTTTCCTCTATAATTATGTTGTATATTATTTCAGCGACGGCAGCCGGCGACATTCCGCTCTGCTCCATATTTGCAAGCGCGGCAACCGCTCTGTTAACGTTAGCGGCGTAAGTTTTGTTTTCCTCGTCGGAATACACTTTTCTCTTAAACGTAAAACCCGTCGCCGTTCCGCCGGGAAGCAACCCCGTAACCTTTATTCCGTACGGCTTCAATTCCGAATACGCCGAACGGCACAGCATTTCCAAAGCGGCTTTGGACGAAGAATAAAAACTATCGAAACTTATCGGAAACTCCCCTCCGAGCGACGATACCAAAACTATTCTGCCGCATTTATTCTTAAAAAAAGGAATTACCGCTTGCACAGCCTGTAAAGCTCCGAAGTAATTTACTTCGAATAGATATCTGTAATCGGTTTCTTTTGCGTATTCTATAGGCGCAGCCATAGAAAAGCCCGCGCAATAAATTAAAGCATGAATTTCTCTTTCTCTGGCAACGCTCAGTATCGCGTCCGAAACGGCGGTACCCGCGGCGACATCCGCCGCTATATTCGTTATTTTAGAGTTCTTACACGGCGTACGGGAAATATTCACCACATTCCAGCCGCGGTTGGAAAATCTTAAACAAGTTTCAAACCCTATACCGGAACTGCCACCGACTACAATAACCGTCTTTTTAGCACTGTTTTTTTCCATAAATGTATTTTGCGGAAAATAAAGGAAATTATTCAACGTAAAAAAAGCGCGTCGGCAATTAAACCGACGCGCTTTTAAATTTATCGTTATCCGAATGCAATGTCCAAAACCATCATAAGAGCGAAACCGAATATAACGCCGATTGTCGCTTTTATTTTTCCCTGCGCAAAACTTTCGGGAATAAGTTCCGAACATACTACGGCAAGCATAGCGCCAGCAGAAAACGACAACGCCCAAGAAAGTATTCCGTTTACCGCGGAAACCGCAAGCGCGCCTATTACTCCGGCAACTATTTCCACAGCGCCCGACAACTGACCTATTAAAAACGATTTTGTTCTTGAAAGTCCGTTCGCTCTCAGCGGAAACGCGACGCACATACCTTCGGGAAAGTTTTGTATACCAATACCCACGGCAAGCATAACAGCGGCCACCGCTTCAACGGTCTGTCCCGAGGCCAACGCTCCGAACGCAACGCCAACCGCGAGTCCTTCCGGAATATTATGCATTGTAACGGCTATACACATAATGGCGCAACTTCGTTTTTTTGCACTATCCGAAAACATATGTAATTTATTTATTACAATATCCGTTACTATTATCAGCGCGCCGCCTAGAACGAAACCGCAGGTTAGTACAAGCCATGAAAATTCTTCCGCCCTTTCCAAAGCGGGCAATAAAAGTGAAAAAAAAGTAGAAGCAAGCATTATTCCGGCGGCGCTGCTAAGCATAAATGAAAACGCCGTTTCGCTTACATTCTTATATATAAAAACGAGCAGGGCCCCCGCCGCCGTCAATGCCCAGGTAAATGAAGTGGCAATGAGCGCAAGCTGCCATCCCGACAAAGTATAAAGCCAATCCAAAGTATTTCTCCAAGTAAAAATTCAGTTAATACATAATATGTAATATAAAAACGGGGCGTGAAGTTTCACGCCCCGCTATGATAAATTATATAATAAATTATTTTTCCGATTTGAAATCATCTTGCGAACTACAGTTTTCCGTATCACTCTCCGCTTCGGTTTTTTTGGAAAATTTTTTTACGAGCCAATTTTCAAACTTATCCTGATATTTGAAGGACAGAACGGCTAAAATTATGCATACGGCGAATATTGCAATCCAAACGGCAATGCCCCATCCTTCGAACGGAATAATCGTGCCGTTGAAGGTAAAACAGTAAACGGCAATGATTAACGGTCTAACAAGTACGATTACGGCGGAAAAATATGCGAAATTCATAGAAGTAAGTCCCGCAACCATACATAATATATCGTCGGGAAAGAACGGCAGAATCTGCATCAATAAAAATATTATCTTGCCCCGTCTGGCAAAATAAGCTGTATATTTTTCGGTAGTTTCCTTACCCGCTACCCAAGTTACTACTTTCTTACCGAAAAATTTACCTATAAAATAATTGATTACCGAACCTATTAAAACTCCCAACGACGCCAACAAAGTCGCCTGAAACGGACCGAACACAGCCGCTCCTGGCACATAACAGACTACCGCCGGCAACGGCAATATTACTACCTGCAATATTTGTATGACTACGTAAACCGCCATGCTCCAAACGCCGGCGCCGCGTATAATTTCAATTAACGCGTTAACTCGTTCTTCATCGGTTTTATAATCGTTTAAATGACCTATCTCGTTCAATAAAAACGTGACGGCAAATGCGATTGCCGCGCATACAACCAAAATAAAGGCGGTTTTAAAGAATGCGGTTTTTTTCAGAAAAAAGAACAAAAAAACGGCTACGGTTCCTATTCCCGCGGCAACATAACATGCAATTTTGACAAAAATACCCCAACCCGACATTAAAAACACAGTGCCGAGCGCTATAAATAAGCACAAAAGCGTATTTATAATCAAAATTGCGATTCCGGACCGCTTAGACATACTTTCTCCAGCTTTAATATTTAAGCACTTTTAAATTTTTATAAGTTGTAAACTTAATCATAAATCCATTGGTTTCTTCGCATTGGCTTTCGTAAGTAAGCTTAAAATTTTCGTTTTTATCAAGATTTTCGAAAAACGCGTCCGCGTCTCCTTCCGCGTCCACTTTTGTAACTAAAACTTCGTCGCAATACGGCAATAATGTTTTATACATCATTTGTCCGCCGATAACAAAAACTTTATCCGACGGGTATTTTTTAATTTCCGTAAAAAGTTCTTCTACCGAACGGACGATTTTACAATCTTCACGCTCTTCGCCGTCGGGATACAGCACTATATTTATTCTTTCTTTTAAAGGTTTTCCGCCGGGAAAAGATTTTAAAGTATTGCTACCCATTACAACAACATTTCCGACGGTATTTTCTTTAAAAAACCTCATATCCGCAGGTATTCTAAACATAAGTCCGTTATTTTTGCCTATTCCCCAATTTCTATCGGCGTGAAGTATAGCTTTCATAGTATTCCCCTTTTAAAATTATTCCGCAACAGGAATTGAATATTTTTTAGCGTTACAGTTATAATCTTTCAACTTAAAGCTGTCTACCGTAAAATCATAAAAATTCGTAACGCTTTTATCCACTTCCAAAATAGGCGCGGGCAAACGCGGCATTCCTATAATTTCTTCCACAATAGGTATATGTCTGTCGTATATGTGCGCATCAGCTATAACGTGAACAAGTTCTCCTGCTTTAAAACCCGAAACCTGTGCAAACATTACAAGCAGCACTGCGTACTGCACTACGTTCCAATTGTTGGCGGTAAGCATATCGTTGGAACGCTGATTCAATATCCCGTTTAAAGTATCTCCCGAGACATTAAAAGTCATTGAATAAGCGCATGGATATAAGTTCATTTCGTGGAGATCCGAAAAATTGTAAATATTGGTCATGATACGGCGGCTTGCTGGGTTATTTTTTAAGTCGAAAAGAACTCTGTCCACCTGGTCGAATTCTCCCTCTTTATATTTATGTTTAACCCCCAACTGATAACCGTAAGCCTTTCCTATACTTCCCTCGTTATCCGCCCACTGGTCCCAAATATGTGAGTTTAAGTCGCGTATATTATTGCTTTTCTTTTGCCAAATCCACAAAAGTTCGTCTACGCAGGACTTGAAAGCCGTTCGACGAATAGTTAAAATAGGAAATTCTTTTTGCAAATCGTATCGGTTGACTATACCGAATTTTTTTACGGTATGCGCGGCGGTTCCGTCACACCATTTAGGGCGGACGTCAAGCTTGGTATCCCATACTCCGTTTTTTATGATTTCCTGCATATTTTCGATAAATATATCGTCGGCTCTACTCATTTTT
>CATKAP010000170.1 GCA_949746255.1 uncultured bacterium | reverse complement strand
TAAAATTGGATTTTAAGACCTAAACTCCCAAATTTACTCCCAAATCGGGGTTTCCAGCCATTTTCGCTAAAAAATAAAACACTATATATTGTGTTCTTGTTTTTAGAACATACAATATATAGTGTCTGTGGCTGGGGTAGCTGGATTTGAACCAACGAATGACGGAGTCAGAGTCCGTTGCCTTACCGCTTGGCGACACCCCAATAAACAACAATATTATATATTGAAGCCGAAAAAAATACAAGCGTTTTTTATACGCTTTTTTATTTTTTTATAACAGTGCGCGGGAGAAAAATTTTCCCGCGCACTGTTGAGCAAATTTTAAAACGATTTTAAGTTGGTTTGTACGTATTCGCCGTTTTCTTCGGCCATTTTAAGAATTTTAGGCGTGATTACAGTTCCTTTTTTAAACAATACTTTTCCGTCTTTAGTTACGTCGAATTTAAGTTTTTTAGTGCGCTTTACCAAGATAACGTCGCCGTAAATCAAGTTTTCGGCTGAAAAACTTTTCTTGCCTATTTTTGCTTTTAACAGTTTTGTGCCTTTAAATGAAAATTCTTCTACGTTTCCGAGATAATTTCCTTCTTCGTCGAATCCTGCGCAACCTAGTCTTACCGTTTTCGCATTTTTTATGGCGCTTTCTCTGTCTTCAAAGATTATTTTATGATCTATTTTTATTATGTTTTTTACGTCTATTGTAAATTCGTTTTCATCTTCGTCGGCGCATAATAAGCATATTAATTGTCCCGATATTGCCTTTACGGAGATTACGTAGCCGGTTTTTCCTTCTGTGCTTTCCACTTTTTTACCGTAAAACAGCGAAATATTCATTTTTTACCTCTTAATTTGATTGTACGGTTTATTTTATTTTCGTTTTTAAATCTATATCACTTGGTAAAAATTGTAATTTTGTCGAAACTCGCAAACATTAAGTTTAGTTTTTATTAATCTTTACATATGACTTGACAGGTGTAAAGTTTTGGTGTAAACTCATTACAATAATAAAATCGGGTTTTAAAATTGAAAAACAAATATAACGTTATAATTGTTGGTACGGGTGTTGCGGGGCTTAACTGCGCCTTGCATTTACCCGAAAATAAGAGTATTTTGATAATTTGTAAAGGCGTACCTGAAAAGAGCGACAGCTATCTGGCACAAGGCGGTATTTGTTGTTTGCAGGGAGAAGAAGATTATCAAAGCTATTACGATGATACAATGCGAGCGGGGCATTTTGAAAATGACGTCGCGGCTGTCGATTGTATGATAAAAAATTCTCCGGCGGTAATAAACGGGTTAATAGAAACTGGCGTGGAGTTTGCCAAAAATTCCGACGGTTCGCTTGACGTTACGCGTGAAGGGGGGCATTCGCGCAGCCGTATTTGTTTTCATGAGGATTGTACGGGGTTGGAAATAACGTCCAAACTAATGGAAAAGGTAGCCGCGCGTCCAAACGTTGAAATAGTTCCTCAGACAACTATGCTCGATTTGATTTCCGCTGATAACGAATGTTTCGGTATTGTTGCATACGACAACATTAAAGGCGAAGCGCGTAAAATCTTCGCAGATTATACCGTTTTTGCTTGCGGAGGAATAGGGGGAATATTTAAAAGGTCTACCAATTTTCGCTTGCTTACGGGCGACGGGGTAGCCGTTTGTATGAAAAGAGGGGTGGCGGTAGACCATTTAAGCTATATTCAGATACATCCTACCACGCTGTATACCGAAAAAAAGGAGGGTAGAAGTTTTTTAATTTCCGAATCGGTTCGGGGAGAAGGCGCGGTATTGCTCGATAAAAATCTTAAGCGTTTTACAGACGAATTGCAGCCGCGCGACGTGGTTACCGCGGCTATTTACAAAAAAATGAAAGAGGACGGTACAGATTACGTTTGGCTTGATATGAGAGCGATTCCGCCCGAAGAAATAAAAAATCATTTCCCTCGAATTGTAGAGCAATGCAGGGAAGAGGGATACGACGTGTTCAATGAGTGTATACCGGTAGTTCCGGCGCAGCATTATTTTATGGGAGGGATAAGAAGCGATTTGGAAGGGAAAACCACGATGAACAGGCTTTACGCCGTAGGTGAAACATGTTGTAACGGCGTGCACGGGGCTAACAGATTGGCTTCTAATTCCCTTTTGGAAAGTTTGCTGTTTGCGGAGCGCGCGGGGAAGAATATCAGTGAAAATTTTATTACGGTTGACGCGAAGAGCGCCGAGTATGCCGCAAATAACGTTGATTTAACGGACTATTCCGAGCCCGATAAAATACTAAAAGAATATAAAGACGCGATATTGGAAGCTATCGATAAGGAGAAAAAATGAAAAGTTTGAAAACCATGAATTTTAATGCCGACGAGCTTATTAAACTTGCTTTGAAAGAAGATATAACGAGCGAGGATTTAAGTACTTGCGCGGTTGTCGACGAGGACGTTAAAGGTTCCGCCGACCTTATTTGTAAACAGGACGGAGTAATTTGCGGACTGGGCGTTTTTGCGCGTACGTTTGAACTTTTGGACGAAAGGGTTACGGTTGAATTTTTCTTCGCGGACGGAGATCGCGTTAAAAAGGGTGAAAAGATCGCAAAAGTTTCCGGACCTATGCGCGCTATACTTTCCGGAGAACGTACGGCGCTTAACTATTTACAGAGAATGAGCGGAATTGCGACGTATACTTCCGAACTCGCCGAACTGTTGAAAGGAAGTAAAACCAAACTCTTGGATACCCGCAAGACTACGCCGAATATGCGTATATTTGAAAAGTACGCCGTAAAAACGGGCGGCGGGTATAATCACCGCTACAATCTTTCTGACGGCGTTATGCTTAAAGATAACCACATAGGCGCGGCGGGCGGTATCAAAAACGCCGTTAAAGCGGCGCGCGAGTACTGCTCTTTTGTTCATAAAATTGAAGTTGAAGTGGAAAATTTGGAAATGTGCCGCGAAGCTTTGGAGGCGGGCGCGGATATAATCATGCTAGACAATATGAGCGCGGAAGATATGAAAACCGCTGTAAAAATGATAGACGGAAGAGCTCAGACGGAATGTAGCGGAAACGTTACGCGCGATAATATCAGAAAGATAATAGATACGGGAGTTGATTTTGTTTCGAGCGGCGCGTTAACTCATTCCGCTCCGATACTTGATTTGTCTCTTAAAAATTTAAAACCGGCAGGCGGAAAATGAGAGCCGAAAAACGCAGGGAAGAAATATTAAGCCTTATAGGCAACACGGAAAATCCTATACCTGCTAATGTTTTAAAGGAAAGATTCGGCATTTCAAGGCAGGTAATCGTGCAGGATATCGCTATTTTGCGTGCAAACGGTTACGATATCACGGCGACCAGCCGCGGTTACGTGCTAAACGTTAAAAACCAGGCGACTCGAGTGTTTAAGTGCCGTCATACTTTTGAAGAAATGGTTGACGAGGGGATGTTGATTATCGGCGCGGGCGGACGTATCGAAGACGTGTTTGTCAATCACCGCATATACGGCAGAATTTCCGCGCGGTTGGATTTATATAACCGCACTCACGTTGAAGAACTTTACCGTTCGCTGATTTCCGGCGCTTCCAAGCCGCTTATGAGCGTTACGGACGGTTATCATTATCATACCGTATCAGCGGACAGCGAAGCAGTTTTGGACCAAACGGAAAAACTGCTTCGGGAGCGCGGATTTTTGATAGAGATATAAAGGGGAGTTTCTATGTGTTGGGTTTTCAGACAATTTCATGACGAGTTTCAGGTAGGTTATTTTGTAAACGATACTTTCCATACGTTGATTATAACGCAAGACCGAAGGGACGCAATGAGATATGTTAATTATCTTAACGGCGGCGACGGAATGGGAAATATATCTTTACTATGAAAAAGAGAGGTTTGAAAACCTCTCTTTTTTAATCTTAAATGCTGTCGTTGCCGTCTATTTCGTTATACATTTTATGAAATTTTTCTACTTCTTCCGGGTCGAGAAGAATTTTTTGTAAAAGACCCGTACATTCGTTGACGCTGGCGCAATCGTCGTAAATTTCGTTAATAAGTTTTTTGCTTTTACGTTTACTCATATCCGCAATATGTGCAACTTCCGCGGTTTTATTCTATTTTAATTGATTCGCATATATGTTGCGCGTAAGCCTTGGCGACGTTTACGCCCGTAACCTTTTCTATGCCGCCGAAAAAGGCGTTAGAGTTGATTTCGCACACGCTGAAACCTTCGGGTGCGAACAGTAAATCTATTCCGAAATAGTCGAGTTTAAGCGTTTTTTCAACCGTTTTACATAATTGTACGATTTCACCGTTAATTTCGTATATTTCGGCGGTTCCGCCGAGTTCTATATTCGAACGAAAATCGGTTTCCGATTTTCTCATCATTGCGGCAACGGGATTTCCGCCGACGGCAATTACCCGTACGTCCCTGCCTATGGTGGAATTAACGCATTTTTGAAACAAATGCGGTTTGCATTTTACGCAATTTGCTATTTTTAGGAGTTGTTCGCGGTTGTCTGCTTTATAAACCTGTTTTCCGAGTGAGCCGTAACATTCTTTTATTATTATAGGGTATTGCCCTATGGCGTGTTCCACACGGTTTAAATAGCTTAAGTTAAGCGGCGTTTCCGGTGTGTAGCATAAAAGTCCCGGTACGGTGAACGGCATATTTACGCCGTGTTCTGAAAGAATAATATGCGTAAGCATTTTGTCGTCGCACGTTTCTATTGCCTCGGCCGTGTTAAAAAGACGTATTCCGCATTTTTCCAAAAGACGGGAGGCGTATTTGTCTTTATCAAGATATACGCAGAAATCGTATTTTTCAGAGTATTTTCCTACCGACGGAATTCCTTTGTCGTCTATCGAAGAAATAATGCCGGCGGAAGTAACTACGTCTGTTTCCACGCCTAGTTTTTCAAACTCGTATTTGAGCCTTTGCGATTGGTTTAGCGCGGTATTGAGCCGCGAATATGCGTTGTTTACTATAAATCCGCGCATTATTAACAGTCCTGATTTCAATGATTTTTAAAGTTTATATCGCCGTTCGGGCACGGCAATTAATCGGCGTATTGTCGTTTACAATACTTATAACTTTACGCCGTTGGAATATTTGTTATTTTTCCCGGAAGTCCGTCAAACAATTTTCTTTGTTTTTACGCTTGCGCACGCATTCTGTCAAAAGATATTCTATCTGACCGTTTACGCTGCGGAATTCGTCGCTCGCCCATTTTTCCAAATCGGCGTAAAGCGAGGACGATATTCTGAGCGGAAGTTGTTTTTTGTTGTTTTCTTTTTCCATTAGATTACCGTTACATATTTTATTAATATATCTTTTTCATACGCTGGGATAATTATCTCCGTTTCTTCGCCGTTCGAAAGTACGGTTAAAGAGTAATAGCTTTTAATAAACATCGTTCCCATATTGTTTGCCATGATTTTATACGGCTTGAATTCCTGTGCGTTAAAAGGCCTTTCTTTATTCCAACCGTAAAAATTAACGCGTTTATTAACGGCGGTTGCGGTTAAAACGGAGGAAAGGGGGATTTTTATCAAGTCTGAAGTGTCGGCAAAAAATAAATAATCGTTGTATTTGAAAATTTTTACATTGATGTTTATATACTTTGCAAAAGGATTTCCGTTTAAAATTTTACCTTTTTTATTTATTTTAAAAGGGTGGGTAAATACGTCTATCGCGTCGGCGTCTTCCGGTACGCCTAGTTCTTCGTAACTGCGTTTTTGTATTTTTTCGTTTTCTGTTAAAACTTCGTTGAACGCAGGCGATTGCACGGAGCTTTTTTTGAGTAAAAAGCTCCGTATCTGCAATGCTACGAATATCGCAAGGCATATTAAACCTGCGGCTATAATCCAAATAATGCCGTTTTCTACGAATCTTGCCCAAGCTTGGGCAAAGGGCTCTTCGTTGCCGATAGCGTTGCCTATGGCCTTGAGCGCTCCGCAGAGAGTGCAAACGGCAACGAACAAACATATTAATTGTATTATTTTAAGCCACAGCGGAAGTTGAATCGCTTTTTCCGCGCTGTATAAACGTTGTTCCGCTTCGTCCTGTTTTAAAGAGATTTCTTTTGAAACGGAACGTGTTATAAACGGAGAGTAAGTTTTTTCAAGCGTTTTAACGTTTATTCCGAAAAAGTTTTGCATGTCAGTAAATAGAACCGCTGTTTACTATGGGTTGCGCGTCGCGGTTGCCGCATAGAACCACTAAAAGGTTTGAAACCATTTGTGCTTTTCTTTCGTCGTCGAGTTCGACAACATTGTTTTCCGAAAGCTTTTTTAACGCCATTTCGACCATGGAAACCGCGCCGTCTACTATTTTCTGCCTTGCCGCTATTATTGCCGAAGCCTGCTGGCGCTGCAACATTGCCGCTGCTATTTCGGGCGCGTAGGCCAGATTGTTGATTCTGGCGTCGAGTATCTCTATACCCGCCATTTCCACTCTGGATTGAAGTTCCGCTTGCAATACGTCGGCTATTTCCTGCGAGGAGCCGCGAAGCGATTTTTCGTCGCCGTCGGTGCTTACGTCGTAAGGATATTGTCTGGCAACTTGTCTTATTGAACTGTCGCACTGCGTGGAAATAAACGTCGAATAATTATCTACGCAGAAAACGGCTTTCGCCGCGTCTTTAATTTTCCAGACTACGACAACGCTTATTTCAATGGGGTTACCTTCTTCGTCGTTAACCTTTTGTTTGTCGTTGTTTAAAGTCATAGCTTTAAGGCTTATCTTTTTACCGCCCAGTCTGCCGAACGGCATTGCGGGATTTTGCGCCGCGCAGAAAGGATTTACGAAGAAAAACCCGTCGTCTTGAAGGGTGCCGTGATATTTACCGAACAGTGTAAGAACCAAAGCTTCGTTGGGCGCAAGTACTTTAAAGCCTCCGAAACATACGGTGCAAACCATAGTCATAACAAAGCCTGCCGCCGCAAGGGCGAAAAATTCGGGGTGCGTCGGAGTATCGTCGCCACCTACAAGCATGAAGCCCATAATCATTGCGACTATGCTTACAATTGTTCCGACGATTAAAAGGGCAAGCATTGCCCAACCGTTTATGCCTTTTATTACCTTTTGTTCGATTTGCTGTTTCATAACAAACTCCTGAAAATTAATATGATATCTTTTTGATATCAATAATATTTTAACACGGTGTGGGCTATTTGTCAATTAACACGGAGCATGTTTTTCGGATATTTTTGTTGAATTAAACGTTAAGCGTTGGCGCAAACTGTTTCAGAGGTGGAATTATGTGTACTGCGGTTACCTATAAAACAAAAAATTTTTATTTCGGACGAACTTTGGATAACGGATTTTCATACAAAGAAGAAGTTGTAATTACTCCGCGCAATTTTGTTTTTAATTTCAGAGCGACGGAAGATTTGAAGGAGCATTACGCGATAATAGGCACGGCGTTCGTGCCCGATAAGTTTCCTTTATATTACGACGCTTGCAATGAAAAAGGGCTTTGTATGGCTGGGTTAAATTTTGTAGGAAACGCGTTTTACATGGAAAAAGTTCGCGGAAAAAACAATGTGGCGCAGTTTGAGTTTATACCGTATATTTTGGGTAAATGCTCGTCTGTTAAAGAGGCGTTGAAAGAGTTAAAAAAAGTAAACGTTACGCCTGAAAATTACGATAAAGATTTGCCCGTGGCGCAATTACACTGGTTGATTGCAGATAAAACCCGCGCCGTTACCGTAGAATTTGTCAAAGAAGGATTAAAGATATACGAAAATTCCGTCGGGGTTCTGACGAATAATCCGCCGTTTGACGAGCAACTGTTTCATTTGAATAACTATATGGCTTTGTCGCCTAAGCCGCCCAAAAACAATTTTTGCAAAGATATTAAACTTAAAACCTACAGTTACGGTATGGGCGCTTTGGGTTTGCCCGGCGACTTGTCGTCGCAGTCGCGGTTCGTGAGGGCGGCGTTCGTTAAATTGAATTCGGTTTCCGCGGATAACGAGGAAGAAAGCGTAAGTCAGTTTTTTCACATTCTGGGCAGCGTCGAACAGCCCAGAGGGTGCAGTATTATAGGCCGCAACGAATATGAAATAACTGTTTATACTTCTTGTTGCAACGCCGATAAAGGCATTTATTACTATACGACGTACGGCAACCGTAGTATTACGGGCGCTGATATGTTTGCCGAAGATTTAAACGGAAAAAATCTTAAACGCTATCCGTTTGTAAAAGGCGAAAAAATAAATATTATAAACCGCAAAAAATAAAACCAACCGCCCGCGCAGTACGGCGCGGGCGGTTGTAATAGCTTGTTTTTCGTAAACCGGTTTTTATTGCTTGCGTTAAACATTTTTACTAATTTAAAAATAAATAAATTAGCTGTCGGGTTGTCGTTCAAGTTTTCTGAATTAAATATGATTTTTAGATTATAAGGTTTTTATGCGCATGGGGAAGCCGTACGGTTTTTTTATGACACTAATCAGTTTGCTTCTTCGTCTTAATTATAAAAGGAGTTGTCAGAAAAATGAAGTTAAGTTCGGAAGAAGTTATAAAATATCTTATTGAAATTATTACGGTTAATTTAAAAGAATTATCGGATTTAAAATCCGAGTTTGTTTTCGGCGAACAGTATGCTTACGTTGAGTGTTTGGAAGTTATAAAATTTTGGGAAAAATCAAAAGACTACGGATTGACTGGAAATATCGAAAAAATTTATAACATAAAGTGATTAAAGATTTAAACAATTTTTGATAACCGCTTGAAAAAGTTAATTCAAGCGGGTTTTAATATTGCTTAAAAAGTAAAATATTTAAGAAATTGTGTATAGACGGCAATATCGATAAATTATTTAATTCGGTTTAAACGAATAAAATTAAAAAAGCAACGCCGCCACTTTTTTAGTGGCGGCGTTGCGTGGCGCGGAAGAAGGGATTTGAACCCTTGCTGCAGTTTCCCGCACTACTCCCTTAGCAGGGGAGCCCCTTGAGCCGCTTGGGTACTTCCGCATGCTCAAAATCAATATTGTTTTATGTATAAAGCTAAATTAATATATCATATTTTTATGCGTTTGTCAAAACATTATTTCGTCGATTTAAAATTTTAAGCAAAGAAATTTAAGTATTGCTTGCATATAATTAAGCGTTGTGTTAAAATTACGTTTGATAAATGTTGACGGAAACAGTATTTCGTTTAAGGGGTGTTTGATATGAGAATAGTATTTTTAGGCGATTCGATTACAGATTGCGGTAGGGATAGGAACGACGAAAATTCATTGGGCAACGGTTTTGTTAAAGTACTTGCCGATAAACTGCGCCCCATATATCCGGAAACGGTTTTGGAACTGATAAATAAAGGCGCGGCAGGAAACGAAGTCGGCGATTTGTTGGCAAAGGTTGACGAGGACGCAATAAGTTTCAGTCCCGACATGTTTGTGGTTATGGTTGGCGTAAACGATACTTTGCATCAGTTTAAGGAAGGTAAAGTTTTCGATTCCGGAATGTTCGAGAATAATCTTAGCGAACTTTTGAAGAAATTAAAAAGCACGGGGGCGACGGTAATATTTTTGGAACCTTTTCTTATGCCTGCGCCCGATAAAACGAGGATGCGTAAGGCGTTTGACAAAGAACTTGAGATAATAAAAAAAGTCGCCATGGACATTGCCGACGAATATGTGGCGTATGACGAAATGTTCAACGGGCTTGCGGAAAGTATTCCGTACAAGGAATATTCTGTCGACGGAGTTCACCCCACGCACCGCGGTTCGCAGTTGATTGCCGATAACGCTATTAAAGCTATCAGAAAACATCTTGTATAAAGAGGAATTAAAGTGAAAAAGAAAGCCGTTAAAGAATTTTTATTCAAATATGCCGCGATTACGCTTGGTTGCGTGGTTTATTCTTTGGGTGTGGCGTTGTTTCTTGACGCAAAAGAAGTTGCTGCGGGCGGCGTAACTGGTATAGCGATAGTGGTAAGCTATCTCTTCGATATGATAAATTTTCCTGTTAATACCGGCATAATCATATTCGTAATAAATATTCCGTTATTGATACTCGGTTTTATATTTTTCGGTAAAAACTTTACTCTTTCCACTCTTTATTCTACGTTTCTTTCGTCGTTGTTTATATTTTTGTTGGAAGAAGTAATAAAAGTACCCGCTGTTACGGATAATATCGCTATAGCCGCAGTAGTCGGCGGCGCTTTGTTCGGAGGCGGGCTGGGTTTAATTTTCAGAATGGGAAGTTCCACGGGCGGAACGGACGTTATAGTAAAAATTTTGCGTAAAAAGATAAGGCACGTGAAAACGGGCGTTATTTCGATGGGTGTGGATATCACTATAGTATGTATCTCCGCAATAGTTTACCGCGATTTTGACCTTATGTTTTACACTATTCTTTCGATTGCGTTGTTTACTCTGTTTTTCGATTGGGTTTTATACGGCGGTAATTCCGCTAAACTCGTTCATATAATCACTACCGACGAAAACGCAAAAGCAATGTGCGAAAGTATTTTAAAAGAATTGGACGTCGGCGCTACTTATGTGGACGGCGAAGGGGCTTATACCGGTGAAAGCAAGCGCATAATTATGTGCGCGGTAAAAAGCTTTTTATATCCGCGTTTGCGGGATATCGTAAAAAAAGTAGACCCGAAAGCATTTATGATAGTTTCTTCCGCAAAAGAAATTTACGGCGAAGGATATAAACCCCACGACGGCGACGATTTATAATAATTTACGTTGCTTGCAAAAACTGCTTTTTTTCATCGTTTTTCTGAATTTTGGTAATAGAAAAGCCGCTTTCTTAAACGGAAGCGGGCTTTTTTTATTTTTGCTGCGCATTTTCGTAAATTTTTAAAAAATATGTGACGATTTTGTTTAATCGGGCGCGGAAAGCTTTATATTAATAATGTAAATAAATTAAAGAGTTGACGAAATGGCAAAGAAAAAAGATACCGAAAAACCCGCAGAAAGCACCGAAGATGTAAAAAAAGAAAAAGTAAACGAGCCTACTCCGTTGGAACAGGCGCAGGCGCTTGCCGAAGATTACAAGCGTAAATGGTATTCCGTTTCCGCAGAATATGATAACTACCGAAAACGCAACGCGGCGGCTGTTTCTAAGGCGTATGCGGAAGGCGCGGCGGAAGCTCTTTTAAAGCTTTTGCCGGTGGCGGATAACTTCAGTTACGCGCTCGATTCCGCTTCTGACGAAAAGACCAAAGCGGGCATAGATAAGGTTATAAAAAGCTTTAATACCATTCTTGCTTCGCTCGGTTTTGAAGAAATAACCGTCAACGCGGGCGACGCGTTTGACGAAACTGTAATGGAGGCGGTGTTTAATTACCCTTGCGAAGAAGGTGTTGAGCCCAATACCGTAAAACAGGTTCTTAAAAAAGGGTATAAAACAAAAGAAGGCAAGGTTGTGCGTTTTGCGCAGGTTGCGGTGAACGGTTAGCGACGAAAACAAAATAAAAATAAGTTAAACGCCGAAAAGCGTATGCGGAATTGTTTACGCGGAATATCGGCGATCATGAAATAGTTATTAAGGAGTATATTATGGGAAAGGTAATTGGTATAGATTTAGGTACTACAAACTCGTGCGTTGCGGTTATGGAAGGCGGCGAGCCGGTGGTTATAGCAAACAGCGAGGGTAACAGAACTACTCCCTCGGTCGTTTCGTTCAAAAACGACGGCAGCAGAATTGTGGGACAGGCGGCAAAACGTCTTTCCGTAGCGCAACCCGATAAGACGGTTATTTCTATTAAACGTCATATGGGTGAAGGTTATAAAGTAAATATCGATAACGGTTATTCTCCGCAGGAAATTTCGGCGATGATACTTTCAAAGCTCAAAGCCGACGCGGAAAGTTATCTCGGCTCGAAGGTTACCGACGCGGTCATAACGTGTCCGGCTTACTTTAACGACAGTCAGCGCCAGGCAACAAAGGACGCGGGCAAGATTGCCGGTCTTAACGTTCTTCGTATCATAAACGAACCTACGGCGGCGGCGCTTGCTTACGGTTTGGATAAGCAGGAGGGAAGCCAGAAGGTTATGATATACGACCTCGGCGGCGGCACGTTCGACGTTTCTATTTTGGAAATAGGCGACGGCGTTTTCGAAGTGCTTGCAACCAACGGCGATACGCGCCTCGGCGGAGACGACTTCGATAATAAGATAATAGATTTTCTTGTGGAAACTTTCAAAAAAGATTCCGGTGTGGATTTATCCAAAGACAAGCAGGCGATGCAGAGATTGAAGGACGCAGCGGAGAAGGCTAAAATAGAGCTTTCCGGTATGACTTCCACAAATATCAATCTTCCGTTCATTACCGTTGTCGACGGCGCTCCCCAACACCTCGATATCGATTTGTCAAGACAGAAATTCGACGCATTGACGGCCGACCTTGTGCAAAGAACGCTCGAACCCATGAAAAAAGCCATGGCGGACGCGGGTCTTGCGTACGGCGATATTTCCAAAGTAATATTTGTTGGCGGCTCCACGCGTATTCCCGCCGTGTTCGATAAGGTAAAGCAGGTTACGGGCAAGGAACCTTTCAGAGGCATAAATCCCGACGAGTGCGTGGCTATAGGCGCGGCTATTCAGGGCGGCGTATTGTCGGGTGAAGTTAAGGACGTGCTTTTGCTTGACGTTATGCCTTTGACTTTGGGTATAGAAACTCTCGGAGGCGTTTCCACGCCTTTGATTGAAAGAAACACAACTATACCCGTTAAAAAGAGTCAGGTTTTCTCTACGGCGGCGGATAATCAGCCCGGCGTTGAAATAAACGTATTGCAGGGTGAAAGAAAATTCGCGCGCGATAATAAGTCGCTCGGCAAATTTATGCTCACGGATATTCCTCCCGCGCCCCGCGGCGTTCCACAGATAGAAGTAACTTTCGACGTGGACGCAAACGGTTTTGTTAACTTTGCCGCCAAGGATTTGGGTACGGGTAAGAGTACGAATATCACCATTACGGCTTCCACCAATCTTTCCGAAGAGGATATCGATAAAGCGGTTAAGGACGCGGAAAAGTATGCCGAAGAAGATAAAAAGCGCAAAGAGGCTGTGGATAATAAAAACAACCTTGAAAGCATGATAGACGGGCTTGAAAAAACATTGAAAGAAGCCGGCGACAAGCTTTCGGAAGAAGACAAAAAGACGGTGGAGGACGCCGTGGCGAAAGCTAAAACGGAACTCGAATCGGGTGATAACGACAGAATCAAGGCTGCTACCGATACTCTTGCAAACGAAATTCAGCCCGTTGTGGCTAAGATGTATCAACAGGCGGGCGGACAGGGTAATCCGAACGGCGGCAACGGCGGTAATCCCGACGACACCGAGTTTTCACAGCATTAATCGGTTTGCAAAACGCGATAAAATAATAAAGTTTTTACTGACAAACCAAATATTAAAGGGGTGTAAAATTTAACACCCCTTTAAGCGGTATTTAAGGCGTAAATTAGGATTTATCATGGCGGATAAAAAGAATTATTACGATATTCTCGGCGTTTCCAAAACGGCAAGTCAAGACGAAATAAAGTCGGCTTACAGAAAACTTGCAAAGCAATATCACCCCGATTTTCATCCGGGCGACGCTGCTGCGGCGGAAAAATTCAAAGAAATAAACGAAGCCAATGAAACGCTTTCGGACGAGAATAAAAGAAAACAATACGATTTTGAACTTGAGCACCCCGGTATGGGCGCCGGCGGCAACCCGTTCGGCGGCGGATTCGGCGGCGGAATGGGAGGGTTCGAAGATATAATAAATTCCGTGTTCGGCGGCGGATTCGGCGGATTCGGCGGAGCCGAGAGGCAGACGCCGCGCGGTTCGGATATAGAGCTCACGCTCAACCTTTCATTTCTTGACACCATAAAGGGCTGTACCAAAACGGTAAGTTATATGCGCAACGAACCGTGTTCGGCGTGCGGCGGATCGGGCGCTAAGGGCGGCACGGCTTTTCAGAAATGTTCGCGTTGCGGAGGAAGCGGAAGGGTAAAGTATCAGCAGGATACTATTTTCGGCAGAACCATACAGGTCGGGGCTTGTCCAGATTGCGGCGGTACGGGTAAAAAGATACTAGTCCGTTGTCCGGATTACAAGGGTAAAGGGTATACGCATAAAGAAACCAAATTTACAGTAAATATACCTGCCGGCGTTGACAGCGACAGCAGTTTGAGAAAGCGCGGGTTCGGTCAGGCGGCGGGAAACGGCGGCGAAAACGGAGATTTATATATAAGGTTCCGTATCGAACCGCACAAAATGTTGGTTCGCCGAGACAAAGATTTATATGTTACCGTGCCTATTTCTTATAAGACGGCGGTAAACGGAGGAAAAATAATCGTTCCCGGTATAGACGATACTTTGGAATTAAGCGTTGACGCCGGTACGTCTTCCGGCACCAAGTTCTGCATGCGGGGCAAGGGCGTAAAAACCGTAAACGGCACGGGGAATCTGTACGTTACCGTGGAAATAGACGTTCCCAAACGTCTTTCGCGCGAGCAAAATAAAAAACTCGAAGACTATGAAGCGAGTGTACCTCTTAAATACTGCGATAAAATGCAGAAGTTTGCTAACGAAGTTTCTGCTATATACGGTAAAAAAATTGAAAAACAATAATATTTACCCGTCGGAAGTTATAATTTCCGACGGGTTATTTATAATTGAATATTGTTGATAACTTTTTTACATAATCCGTCGTATTCTGTCGAAAAACAGCGAAAAAAGCGGGTATAATTATGAAATGTTTATAAGTTGTGGAAAACTATTATGCATTTTTATAAATACGCTGAATATTATAAATAAATTGTGGACAATTTTCCCAGGTTATTATTTCCAACACAACCGAGGCGGGTATTGCTGTTGACCCTGCGGATACCGACTT
>CATKAP010000169.1 GCA_949746255.1 uncultured bacterium | reverse complement strand
CAGGCGGAAAAGGTCGATGGCGTTTGGGTGCAGCGGCTCACCATCCACTACAACTGTGTTGGCGCAATCACCATCCCCGAAAACTTGCCGCTCCCCATGCCGGACATCACCATGAATACCCGCAAAGGTGTTTACGTCAGCTATCAGCCCAGCAGCAGGGCGGGGTGATGGAATGGATGGGAGAACGCGTGTATTGCTCTACCATCGCCTTGCCCGTGATGACAGCATGGCAATGGAGTGTCAGAACCACTATCTGCGGAGCTGGGCAGCGGAGAATGGCTGCACAGTCATAGACGAAATCGCCGAAGTGGGCAGCGGCCTCCGACTTGACCGCCCCGGCCTGTCTGCGGTCATACAAGCTGTCCGGGAAAAGAGAATGGCTGCCCTGGTAGTAAGGAAGCTGGATCGGCTGCCCCGGAACCCTTTGGAGGCTTATGGGCTTATGGAAATGCTCAAAGCGCAGGGTATTGATTTTATCTGCACTGACGAAATTTTTGTCCCTGACCTGTTCGTTACTCGCTTTTGACAGAAAGAAGGCGAGTGTTCTTACAGCATCTTTCAAATACTATAAGAACACTCGCCATGGTGCCGGTGGTGGGACTCGAACCCGATATTAAAAATAATATAACAACTGAAATTCAATGGTTATTTTTAATTCGCAAGCAAAATCATATGCAATTTTAGAGATCAGAACGAATGTGCTTCAGCGAGGATGAAGTACATTGTTCTTAAAAAATAGAGCGCCGCCCTACCAGAGCCGCGCGCCTCCTTTCCTGTTTAGTATAATAGCAGGAAAAGGAGCAATCAAAAATGTCCACAGAGAAAGAGGCCCTGCGCAGGGAAATGTCCAGCCGCTTCCGCGCCACACGAAAACGGCTGGACCTCACTCAGGAAAAAATGGCAGAGCTTCTAGGAATTGACTTGCGATCCTATTGTGATCTCGAACACGGAAAATACTTCTGCTCAACACTTGTGTTTCTCCGTTATCTGCTGATCAGCAGTACGAACATCAATGAGCTGCTGGCAGAACTGGAAAAGAACCTGACCGCAGACTGAGCCGCCATTTTTTACTTTAGCCGGGTGGAATTTGTTTCAATCCACCCGGCTAAAATAATATCACTTAATCAGTATTATATCAATACTGCATCAGCCTGCTTACAGTTTTGAAAAGGTATAATCCCAATGAGGTGATGAAAAATGCCCAGCGTAAAATTTACTATGGTTATGGATGAGGAAACCGCCCGAAAAATGGATTATATCGCAGCCTATAATGACCGGTCCAGAATCAAAGAAATTCTCCGTGCATGTAAAGATTATATCAAACAATTTGAAAGAGATGTAGACAAAATTCAGCTTGAGAACAACACGCCCTGATTGAGCCTGACAGCCAACCGGAGTAATTCTTATAGAAACAGATGCCCGACATCGGGTGCCTGTTTCTTTTTTATTGCTCCAGAATATGGTGTACACCTCATGTATTATCACGGCCAGCTTATGTAAAATTACATCGAATTCTGTCGAAGGGCGGTGGGTGGGGTGGAAATTCTGAACGCTTATACAGAACCGCTTCGCTCATTCATGGCCGCCGACTTTTATGCAACCCGCAAAGATTTATCCCTCACACAGAT
>CATKAP010000168.1 GCA_949746255.1 uncultured bacterium | reverse complement strand
TTACGGCGGGTTTATTCCTCTGCATGCTTGTAGTTGTAATTATTCTTGCAACGTTTATGCCAAGATTGCTCGATTTTGCGCGCGACAGTAAAATATTTTTCGTAATTGACGGAACGTTCGGTTCGATATTCGCAACGGTTATTGTTTTTGGAACTTTACTTTTTATCGGCGGAGTTTTGCAGACTATAAACGATTTGCCTTTTATGGAAATTTTGAATAAGTATTTTGTCGATAGTCATATCGCTAAATATTTCTATTTGGAAAATATTTTTGCGGCTTTCGAAGCAATGCCGGAATTGCCGTTAAGAGATTGGTTGACGCCGCCCGCCGCATAAGTTATATAAATTAGAAATTAAAAAACGTGCGCGCACGGAAAATCCGTGCGCGCACGCTGTTTTTACGGAGTTAAAATCCGTTCAAACCCGAAAAATTATTAAACTTTTTCGGAGAAGCTTTCACAGCAGGTACATTCTACCTGATTACAGGAACAACCTACCTTGATGTGATCGAGCGTACAGTTGCAGCCGGCATGATTGTACTTGCAGGTTGCAACGTCACAAGCTATATCGGGATTGACGTTTTGCATATAATACCCTCCGAAAGTTATTTTACGCTTAAAGTATTAAATTATACGCTGTCCTTGACAAATGTTCCGATACGCTGTAAAATATATTATAAAAGGAGATTGCTTATGAAAGTTATATTATTGCAGGATGTAAAGGGGCAAGGAAAAAAAGGAGAAGTTATCGAAGTAAACGAGGGGTATGCGCGTAATTTTTTGATTAAAAAGAAGTTTGCGGAAGAAGCGACCGCGGCTAAACTCAACGATTTAAATATGAAAAAATCAGCTGCCGATTTTCACCGTGCAGAAGAAGTAAAGGCGACGCGTGCGCTCGCCGCGGAAATAAACGGTAAAAGTTTTACGGTTAAAATAAAAGCCGGGCAAAACGGAAAGGTGTTCGGTTCGGTTACCGGCGCTAACGTTGCGGAAGCTTTATCGTTGTCGGGTTATGACATAGATAAAAAGAAAATTCAGCTTTCCCAGCCTATTAAAACGGTAGGAGTTTACGATATAGATTTAAAACTAATGGAGGGAATTTCGGCTAAAATAAAGATTTCCGTTGAGGCGGAGTAAATATTAAATTATAAAAATGCGTTGCGGTAAAACGGTGTGTTTCATAGAGAATTAAAGTTATGTCAAAGGCTCTCGGTAATTTGTCGAGAGCCTTTTGTTAAAGATAAGTTTACGAATTAGACTCCCTTTGTCAAAGGGAGTCTTTCTTTGTTAAATTGAAATTTATCTTAACTCTTTAGTAAAGTAAATCATATCCACAAGCTGTGTTCCGCACTCGTAAATCGGATGGTCGTAGTTATCCGTAAAGAAATTTTTAACTATATGCGAACGCTTAAATCCGCAACTTTCGTAAAACGGAACTGTCAGCGGGCTGTCGCCGGTGCCAACTTGCAGAAAATTATATTTTTGTTTGTAATGCTCACAAATAAAATTAACCAACTTCCGGGCATAGCCTTTCCGCTTAAATTTTGGCTCTACGGCAAGATTTTTGATTTCCAAAACACCATTGCTCTCGTCGCAAACCACGATTTCCGCCTTTACTCCGTTATCGTCAAGAACAAACATAGTTCCTTTATCAATATACTTTTCAATCATGCTTTCCTGTTCGTCCGCAAGTAATAACAATCGCAAATATTTTTGTTTATTATTTACTTGATATATTTTCATTGTTCTCCGTTAAATTACCGTTTATTATACAGAAATTATATCATATTGAAAACAAAAAAACAAGTAGCCGGGTTCCGTTCGTCACGCGTGGCGTTTTGGGCACACAAAAAAACATAAAAATACAAGCGTGGCTTCACACCACGCTTGTTCGTCTGCGACTTGAGAACTACGGTAAAACGCAACGCGTTTTTTTTAGCATTTTTATCTTCCGCGGAAACCGCCGCCGCCGTGTCCTCCGCCTACATGACCGCCGCCGCCGAATCCGCCGAATCCGCCGAATCCGCTGCTTCCCGAGGACGACGGCCTTGTAATCATAGCCGAGGACATTCTTGACATGGCATTTTTAAATAAACTGTTTATTATATGTACTCTTATAGTTCCCGATATTACCGAAGATACGCACCAATGAGGAGGCTCCATAGTAATATCCTTAAATTTATCTTCCCATATATCGGATACGCCTAAAACCTGGGCGTAAGGCAGGATATGATAAAAAAACATAGGGTCGCTTTCCAACATTTTCTCAAGTTTGTCTTTTTCCGTCAAAGTAATAAAATTTTTGAAACCTGTTATTAAATTAAGTTTTTCAGTATATTCTTCGGTACGACATACAAGTAAAACGGAACATGCGGAAATAAGACAACTCACAGTGGCTATAACGGCTTTTTGTAAATAGCTCATTAGCCAACTCGGCGCAAGAATGGTGTATACCGCTATGCAAGCTATGCACAGTAAAGCGATTCCGCCGAAGTACAGCGCTTTTTTTGCCGTTTTAAATTTCAGAGAATTATATTTTACGGTTTCGCATAATCCGTAAATAATTAACGCCGGCACTATCGCTATAAACGGAGCGAACACGGCGTACGTGAACGATATGTTTGTAATTGCAAGAATAAAAGGTGCAAGTCCGGGTAAAAGTCCTCCGATTATTGCGAATATCAGCGAAACGCCCATACTTTTTCCGTCGTAAAGATGTTTTGCGCGAGCGTTTACCATGGCGGTTATCTTGCTTACCGTGATATAAAACCTGTTTGTCAAATTGCTTGTTCTTACCGCGTCCTCTGTTCCGAAAAGCGCATTAAACATAACCTTTTCGTAGTTGGCGCAGCTATCCGGGAGTTCGCGCACTGTTTTTATAAGAACGGGGTCGTCTTTATTTTCAAGATTAATTTTAATATAACCTTTATCCGCCCAATAAAATAATATGGAAGTTATGTCTTCGTTATTTACCATATTGTCGATCAGTTTACCCATAAGCAAAGGGTCTAAGTTTTCGGGCGCTTCAAAGTTTACTACCGGCAAAATGCTATTCTTGTTAAAAAGAGCTAATTTTATTATCAGTAACACAAATAAAATCGCAACGCCCGCTATCGCAAACCAGAAAGGCGTAAAATCGAAATATGTAGTCAGTGCGCCGTCTTTAAAATTCAAAGTAAAAGTTACGCCTTCATTGTAAAGCAGGGGCTTTTCCGTTAATTTTAAAATTGTTCTTCCGTCTACGGTCTCTGTTGAAAATTCGGCTGTGTTTTCGGAAAGCAACGTTCCTGTAAAACATTTTCCGTCAGTATAGCCGTCTGGGAGCAAAATAGTTACGTTTGCGCTTTGTATATGGCAATAACTCAGGCGGTCGACGCCTATAACGTTTAATTTAATGGTGTTTTTGCCTTCTTCTTCAGTGTATGGTATACAGTAATCGTATTTCACTTTGTAGGTGTGCGTTTCACCGGATTTGTTTGTTCCGCTGCCTATATCCACGCAAAAAACATTGTTAAGTCTATCGTCCTGATATGTATAAACATCGTATGGTACGGAAATTTCTTTGCCCTCGGTAGATATTTCCGAAGCTTTAACGTTCTTTACCATTTCGCCGCCGTTTACCGGTATGGTTTTAATAAAACCCGTATTTTCCGTACCGGTATATTCTATGGTTAAAGTTTCCGTAACCGTCATTTTACGGTTGCTTTCTATATCGTAAACCGCATCGTAATTTTTAAAATAGAAAGAGTATTTTTTTTCTTCGCTTGTAAGCCCGTGCGCCGTAACCGTTGAACTTGTAAAAAAGTAACAAATGACAATCAGAATAATCGTAGTCGCGGCAAATAAAATTTTATTGTATGATTTTTTCATATTGCCCTTTTAAAAATCGGGGGCGATCGCCCCCGATATTAAATTTTATTTTAAAACGAAACTTTAACGTTCTTTCTCTCTTCGGGGCTGTCAAGCTCGAAAAGTTTGGCAATTTCAAACTTGAACATTTTAGCTACTATCAACGAAGGGAAGGACTGAATTTTTTTGTTAAGGTCCCTTACGGTTGCGTTATAATATTTTCTTGCGTTAACTAGTTCGTTTTCTATCGTGCGAAGTTGCGCCTGCAAATCCATAAAGTTGACGTTTGCTCTCAAATCGGGATACGATTCGGTTACGCGGTAAAATCCGTACAAAGCGGAGGACATAGCTTTATCCGCTTCTATTTTTTCGGGAATGGTTGAAGCTTTTGTGGATTTTGCGCGTGCTTCCGTAACTTTTATAAAAGTTTCGCTTTCGTGTTTTGCATAACCTTTAACTGTTTCCACGAGGTTGGGAATTAAATCAAAACGCTTTTTGAGATATATGTCTATGACTGAGAAAGCGTCCTCCATGTGTACGCGTAAAGATACAAGTTTATTATATGTGCATATAAACCATATAACGATAGCGATAATCAGTACTGCGGCAATACCTATGCCGACCCACATTCCAATGTTGTTTGTTACTTCAGTGGCTAAAATTAAATTCATTTGTTTCTCCTTAATTTAATTTTTTTATTTCCGTAAGCGCGTTTTTTAAAAACGTCTCCGCGGTAGAATCTTTTTTAATTTCTTCCAAAGCTTCGTCAAAAGTAAACCATTTTACTTCTTCCAGTTCTTTTTCGTCCAGGACGGGTTCGCCGTCCTCGGCTACAAGAATAAAATTAAGCATGAGCACGTTTTTCGGTTCGTGATAACGTGAACTCATATATTTGAATTTTACGGTATTAAGCTTTGTTTCTTCCTTAAATTCGCGCGTCACGGCCTTTTCAGCCGTTTCACCCTTTTTAACGTAGCCTGCAAACAGAATATAATCGGGTTGACCTTTGTGTTTTGCAAGCAATATTTTTTCTTTTTTTCTGTCGGTAACAACCATGCTTACGGCAGTGGCAAATTGAGCGAAGCGGAAAGCGCCGCAATTTTTGCAGTAAGGTACCAATCCTTCGCCGTTTGCGAACATAAGAGTAAGTTTTTCCCCGCATTCGGTACAATACATAAATTTCTCCTCCTTTTATAATTGATATATGTAGCAACCTGCCTGTTTTGAATAAAACGTTTTGCGCTTGAATGAAATTTTATTACTAATTATAGGGCTTTGCTATATGTACTATTCTATTATATAACTTTTTTTTAAAAATTTCAATACTGCAATGCAATTTTTACAAAAATATTGACAATAATTTGACAATAGATTATAATTATTTAAATACAACAAACATAT
>CATKAP010000167.1 GCA_949746255.1 uncultured bacterium | reverse complement strand
TCTGCCTCTGTTCCAGGCAACTTCTATTGCGTGGCGAATAGCCCTTTCAACTTTACTTGCGGTTGTACTGAACTTAAAGGCAATCTGCGGATACAATTCTTTGGTTACCCTGTTAATTATGCCCGGATTGGTTACCGTCATTTTAATGCCTTCTCTCAAATAAGAAAATCCTTTTATGTGCGGAGGAATTCCTATTGTGGTAAAAATATTACTTATCTTCTCGTCGAGAGAAAGCGCCTTACGTTTATCCCTGAAATCCGAAGCCACTTTATAGGAAATTGTGGTACTTGAGGAAAGTTCGCGAATCCTGCTCATAAGAGTGTCCGGTTTTACGGGTTTAGCCAAATAATAAACGGCCCCGTGTTCTATCGCCTTGTCCACTATTTTATCGTCAGTGAACCCTCCGATTGCAATTGCGGTACAGCCGACGGTGTTTTCTTTTATGTAATCGAGCACTCCGAAACCGTCCAACCCTGCCAATACCAAATCTATTACGGCTATATCGGGCTCGGTATTTTTAATAAGCTCGAGCGCGGTATTGCCGTTTTGCGTTATAGCGCAAATTTCGTATTCGCCTTCCTCCGCTATACATTCTTTGAGTTCATTAAGATAATCCTCGTTGTTTCCGAATAAAGCAATTTTATACTTCTTCATAATTTTATCTCCCTGCAAAAATTTTATAGTTCAATTATATAGTAAAAAATTGCTTCTGTAAATAGATTTCTTTAAAATAATGCAAAATATTTAACGGTATTTTTGTATTATTTTAAAAAATTATAGTGTTTTTTGTCGAAAATCAAATTTTACTGCGTAACGATGTCAATATATTCGTCATAATTTACGCATTTGTCGAAAGTTTTGGTGCCGTTAAGTTCTATAATACGGTTTGCCACGGTATTCATAAGTTCCTGGTCGTGCGAAGTAAACAGCATACAGCCCCTGAAATTTTTCATGCCGTTGTTGAGAGCCGTTATCGATTCCAGATCCAAATGATTGGTAGGTTCGTCGAAAATGAGGAAATTACTGCCTTCCAACATCATTTTTGCAAGCATACAACGAACTTTTTCTCCGCCGCTAAGTACTTTTGCCTGTTTTAAAGCTTCTTCTCCCGAAAAAAGCATTCTGCCGAGCCAACCTCTTAAATATTCCTCGTAATGGTCTTTAGAAAACTGACTTAACCAATCAACAAGAGAGTATTCGCAATTTTGGAAATACTCGTTGTTGTTTTCGGGGAAATACGAAACGGAAATTGTTTTACCCCATTTTACAGTTCCGCTATCGGGCTGAACTTTACCCGCAAGCACGTCGTACAGCATTGAAACGGAGGTACTTTTATCGCTTACGATACCGATTTTTTCGTCCTTTTGAACGATAAACGAAATATTTTCAAAATATCCTTTTTTGGTGAGCCCCTCAACTATTAAAATATCGTTGCCTATTTCTTTCTCGTATTTGAAGTCTATATAAGGATATTTACGCAAAGAAGGTTTAAAATCAGAAATAGTAAGTTTTTCAAGTTCTTTCTTTCTCGAAGTGGCCTGACGGGACTTTGAAGCGTTTGCGGCGAATCTTGCAATGAATTCCTGTAATTCTTTTGCGCGCTGTTCGTTCTTTTTATTTTGGTCCCTCTGTTGACGGGCAAGCAATTGGCTTGTTTCATACCAAAAGTCATAGTTGCCCATTACCATATTTATTTTACCGTAATCCATGTCGCAAATATAGGTGCAAACTTTATTGAGAAAATGTCTGTTATGGGATACTATAATTATGGTATTTTCAAAATCCATTAAATAATTTTCAAGCCAGCGCGTGGTTTTTATATCCAAGTTGTTCGTAGGCTCGTCCAAAAGCAAAATGTCGGGGTTACCGAAAAGCGCCTGCGCAAGCAAAACCTTAACTTTTCGCTTTGCGTCAAGCTCCGCCATTGGCGTTTCGTAAAATTCTTCGGTTATGTCCAACGCATTCAAAAGCGTTTGAGCTTCGTATTCCGCGTCCCATCCGCCGAGTTCGGCAAACTCGCTTTCAAGTTCGCTTGCGCGGACTCCGTCCGCTTCGGTAAAGTCTTCCTTAGCGTATAAAGCGTCCTTTTCGTCCATTATATCGACAAGGCGTTTATGCCCGAGCATAACGGCGCGCAAAACAGTAACATGGTCGTATGCGTTCTGATTCTGTTGAAGCACAGACATTCTTTCGGTCTTATCCATAGTTACGTCGCCCTTGTTAGGCTCTATTTCACCGCTTAAAACCTTTAAAAACGTAGATTTCCCCGCGCCGTTTGCGCCTATTATTCCGTAACAGTTACCCTTAGTAAATTTAAGGTTCACTTCCTCGAAAAGTTTTTTGCTGCCGTATTGTAACGACACGTTATTAACCTGTAACATAATTTATAGTTCCTTGTATGATTTTTATTTTAAATAGCAAATTGGCTGTTGTAAAGTTTAGCGTAAAATCCGTTTTGCGCAAGAAGTTCGGAATGCGTTCCCTGCTCTATAATATTTCCGTTATTCATTACCAATATAATATCCGCTTCCTTAATAGTGGAAAGCCTGTGGGCGACAATAAAGCTTGTTCTACCGTTCATAAGCTTTGCAAACGCCCGCTGAATCCGCTGTTCGGTTCGCGTATCAATAGAAGAAGTAGCTTCGTCCAGAATAAGCATAGGCGGCAAACACAACATAATTCTTGTAATACATAAAAGCTGCTTTTGTCCCTGAGAAAGATTGCCACCGTCCTCAGAAAGCACAGTATCGTAACCGTTGGGAAGTTGGGTTATGAATTTATGAGAGTGCGCCGCTTTAGCCGCTGCGATAATTTCTTCTTCCGTTGCATCTGGTTTACCTATTGCAATATTTTCGCGCACGGTGCCGCTTTTAAGCCAAGTATCCTGCAAAACCATTCCGTAATTTTTTCGCAGCGATTTTCTTGTTACGCCGTAAACGCCCTTTCCGTCCACACAAATTTCGCCGTCGTCGGGATCGTAAAAGCGCATTAAAAGGTTTATTACGGTAGTTTTTCCGCAACCCGTGGGCCCCACTATGGCAATCCTTTGCCCGGCCTTTGCATAAACGTTAATATGTTGTAAAAGTTTTCTTTCGGGCGTATACGAAAAACTTACGTCATTAAATTCCACGTCTCCGCGCACGTTTTCAAGCGTTTCCGCGTTCTCAACGTCGGGGATTTGAGGTTTTTCATCTATTATTTCGTAAATTCTGCCGGCGCACGCAATAGCGTTCTGCAATTCGGTAATAACGCCGGAAATTTCGTTGAACGGTTTTGTATATTGGTTTACATAAGCGAGCAACGCCGAAAGCATACCCACGTCGAACGCCACGGGAAGAGGCGTTGCAAAAATAAGCATTAAAGCGCCCGTAAGCGCCACCGCGGCATAAACTACGGAGTTTATAAAACGCGTGGCGGGATTTGTCAGCGACGAGTAGAATATGGATTTAAGCGAAGCTTTGGTAAATCTTTCGTTTATTTCGTCAAACTTTTGCAAATTTTCGTCTTCGCGGTTGAAAGCTTTCACAACTTTTAAATTTCCGAGCATTTCGTCCACGAAAGCCGTTTGTTCGCCCCTTAATTCGGAGGTGTTTTTAAAAAGCTTATAAGTTCTGCCCGCAATGAATTTTGCGACGAACAGCGAAAGCGGAGTCAGCAAGAATACAATCAAAGCGATTATCCAATTCACCGTGAACATTATGGCGAGTATGCCTATTATGGTCAATACTCCCGTAAACAATTGCGTGAAACCCATTAACAAGCCGTCGGCGAACTGGTCCACGTCGGCTACGCTGCGTCCGACAATATCGCCTACGGAATGGCCGTCGATAAATTTAAGAGGTAAAATCTGCAATTTTTCAAAAGCTTCTTCTCTTATATCTTTAACTACGCTGTAGGTAATTTTGTTATTTATAACGTTCATAAGCCATTGCGAAAGGCATGTAACCGCCAACGCAACACCGATAATTATAAAATAATAATAAATTTGCTGAAAATCAACCGACAAATTTTTCGTCAAATCCAGACAACTTACGATTTTACCGAAAAAATAAGGTATTAAAATTGTACCGGCAACCGATAACAAGGCGAAAAATATCGTTAAAAACATTAAAAACGAGTATTTTTTCAATTGCTTGAGGATGCGCCCAAGAATTTGTTTGGAGGTCATTTCTTTCATTATCAAACTTCCTCCTTTGCAAACTGCGAGTAATGTATTTCACGGTAAACTTCACAATTTTCCAAAAGACTTTCATGCGTGCCTATACCAACGGCGACGCCTCCGTCCAAAACAATAATTTTGTCGGCGTGTTTTATCGACGAAGTGCGTTGAGAAATAATAAACACCGTAGGCGAATAATCAAGTTCTTTTAACGATTTCCGTAATTTTGCGTCGGTAGCGTAATCCAATGCCGAAGCGCTGTCGTCCAAAATCAGAATTTGCGGTTTTTTGACCAGCGCGCGAGCTATAGTAAGCCGTTGCCGTTGTCCGCCGGAAAAGTTCTTGCCGCCTTGATGTACCAATTCGTCAAGACCGTTACTTTTGCTTTTAACAACGTCCGCCGCCTGCGCCGCTTTAAGCGCACAATAAATTTCTTCATCGCAGGCTTCGTTTTTACCCCATTGAATGTTTTCTCTTATGGTACCTTTGAAAAGAACAGCGCGCTGAGGCACTATTCCGCACATATCTCGTAATTCCTCGTCGCCGAAAGAATTTACGTTTACCCCGTTTATAAGAACTTCTCCACCCGAGGACTCATAAAAATGCGGCAACAGGTTTACAAGCGTGGTTTTACCGGCGCCTGTTCCACCTATAATTCCGATAGTTTGCCCTCTTTCGGCAGTGAAAGATATCCCGCTCAACGCGTCGGATTCCGCGGCGCCGTAATTCGCGCATACGTTTTTGAATTCGATAAACGGCGCGGTGCACTGCTTATTTACCGAGCCTGAAACATCAGGAGTAGTTTCCAATTCGAAAACGGCGTTTATTCTGCCGGCGCATGCAAACGACTTTGTAACCGTAATAATAAGATTCGCCAACTTAATAAGCTCGATAAGTATTTGCGACATATAATTATACAGCGCCACAACCTGCCCCTGTGTTAAAGAACCTGAATCAACCTCGATTGCGCCGGAATATAACAAAATTATTATGCCTACATTAATTACTGCATAAGTAAGCGGATTCATTAATGCGGAGATTTTACCGACAAACAATTGAGCTTTCGATAATTCCGCATTCCTTTTACCATAACCAGAAATTTCGTCTTCTTCCTTACAAAAAGCTCTTATAATCCTTGCACCTGTAAGCGTTTCCCTGTTAGCGACCGTAACTTCGTCCAATTTGTTCTGCACGTTTTTATATAGCGGAATACTTACAAGCAAAATCGCAAAAATAACTACACATAAAACGGCTATTACAACCGCAAAAATTCCGCCTGCCGTAACGCTTATTATAAACGCCATAATCATTGCGCCGAAAACTATAAACGGAGAACGCATAAATAAACGCAAAACCAAATTCACGCCCGACTGTAACTGGTTTACGTCGCTCGTCATACGCGTAAGCATAGTGCCTGTTCCCAAACCGTCTATTTGCGAATACGAAAGAGACTGCATTTTATTGAAAAGCGCATACCGTAATTCTTTAGAAAATCCGACGGCGGCCTTTGCCGCAAAATATTGCGCCGACACAGCGCTTATCAAACCGATTATTCCCAACGCAACCAAAATAAGACATGCGTAAACAATGTAACTTACGCTTCCGCCGCCTATGCCGTTATCTATTATAGCTTGAACTACGAACGGCACAAATAATTCGAAGCAAGCTTCCAACAATTTGAATAACGGCGCGAGCACAGATTGAGTTTTATATCGTTTGAGGTATTTCAAAAGATTTCCCATACTTACGAAATTATACCATTTATATAAATAAAAAGCAATTTTTATTGCAATTGTATTTGTATTTTGATAAACTGTTCAAAGGAGATCTTTATGGCTTACGAAATATTTTTGAAAAAAGGCGAAGAAAAAAGAATTATTGCGGGACACAGTTGGGTTTACGCCAACGAAGTATCCGAAATTAAAGGAAAAGATAAAAACGGTTCGCTTGCCTCGGTTTACTCTTCGGACGGTAGATTTATCGGAAAAGGTTATATTAACCACGCCTCTAAAATTTTGGTGCGGATTTTTATAAGAAACAACGAAACCGACGAAGGAGAATTTTATTTTAACAGAATAAAAGAAGCCGACGATTACCGAAAAAAACTAGGTTACGACAACTGTTACCGAGTAGTTTTCGGCGAAGCAGACGACTTGCCTGCGTTGATAATAGACAAATACGGCGATTATTTGGTTATGCAATGCCTTTCGCTCGGAATAGCCCAACGTAAACACATTATCCGCGACGCGCTTGTAAAAATCTTTAATCCGAAAGGAATTTTTGAAAGAAGCGACGTATCAATACGAAAAAAAGAAGGCTTAAACGAAATAAAAAGCGTGCTGTACGGAGAAATACCGGATTATTGCGAAATATGCGAAAACGGCGTAAAAATGCTTGTAGACGTTAAAAACGGACAAAAAACAGGCTATTTTCTCGACCAAAAAGAAAACCGTTATGCAGTAAGAAGATATTCTCGCGGCAAAGTTTTAGACTGCTTTTGCAACAGCGGCGGCTTTTCCTTAAACGCCGCAACAGTCGCGGAAAAAGTAACGGCTTGCGATATTTCTGAACTCGCACTGAAAAACGTGCGCGACAATGCGAAGTTAAACGGATATAAAAACGTGGAAACGCTGTGCGGCGACGTCTTCGAACTTCTACGTAATTTCCGCAGAGAGAAGAAATTTTTCGATACCGTAATTCTCGACCCGCCCGCTTTTTGCAAGAGCGCAGACGAGATTAAAGACGCTTTCCGCGGCTATAAAGACATAAATATTTCGGCAATGAAAATAATTAAAAACGGAGGTTTTTTAATTACCTCCTCCTGTTCGCATTATATGACCGCGCCTCTGTTCGAAAAAATGCTTAAAGAAGCCGCGAAAGAGAGCGGTAAACGAGTGCGATGTATAGAAATTAAATCGCAGGCGCCGGACCATCCCTCGTTACTTTGCGCCGACGAAACGCAATACCTTAAATTCTACGTTTTACAGATATTATAAAAATACCCCGAACGAGAAAATCGTTCGGGGTGTTTTATTATTTTTATAAAATTTTCAAATTTGCAAAAACAGGTTTTTCCGAAGGATAATTTAGTTCCATTGAAACGGCATAATCAAAAAGATGTCTTTCTACTAAGCGCTTAATCTGTCCGCTTTCCAAATCATACGAATTAGTATCGTATTCTTCCGTTTTTTTGATATCCGCCGTAAAATTTTGATTTACGATTTTATCGTTATCCAAAACAAACGTACAAGTTGCATTTTCGAGTTCAAAACTACTATAACTGTGAATTCCGTGTTGGTTATCGAAAGTCAAAAATTTAAAATTAGTTTCCGTAGCGTCATTAAAAACTACCTCAAACAACATTTTAACTGCAATTTTAAATGTTGAAAAATCGGTTACTTTATAATTTTCAGCCATTTCCCCCGCTTTATTTCCGTAATTATAATACAACATGTACTCGACGGAGTATTCAATTAATTCGTATAAAAAAGTTTCAGCAATAAAACCGAGCTTTAAATCGTTACAAGAAGTCACATTGTCAGGAAAAACTCCGTTATTTTGTTCGCGTAATAACGTATACAAATCTTCCGATGCGAGCAATTTCAAAAGATAATCAAACGCCGTGGAATTTTCGTCGGGCGTAACCCCTTTCAACAATTCGCCGTAAAACAACTCAACAACCCCCGCCAACGATTCGGGAGGGAACCCGCCTAAAATCGAAGAAAGCACAGATTTTATCACTTTGTTTTCCATAAACTGTTTAATTGTCATGTTTTCTTTAAGTTCGTCCACGGTACGCATTAACGCGGTAGCGGTTTTATAAAGGGTTTTATTAATATCCACGTTAACGGTATTGCCGTTCTTTTTTACCGCGTCCGCAAAATTGCCGAGCTTTAAAAAAGGATATCCTATGTCGAAAAGCGCGGGCAAATAATTTTCAAAACCCATATTGTCGCCTGATTCATAAAATGAAACTTCAACTTCGGAAAGGTCGGTAATTTCGTCGTCCGTTATACAATTGTACATTTTATCGTTACGGAAAAAATCGTATTCCATCTTTCCGTAGTTTGCTTTTCCAAGCCACCAAACATCGTAAATATTCGCTGCATTATCGCCTTTTACGTTAAAAAACATGTCGGTTTCGCCGGAAGGCGAAGAGTCAAGCGAATCGGTAAAATATTCTATTCTGATTAAATTTTCCATTTTAAAAGAATCTGCAATGCTGTCTGTAAATTCATATATAGCTCTGGAAATATATTTTTCGCTGCAAGAGGATTTACCTTCAACATAATGCGAAGCCGCTACGGGAATTTTTTCTAAATCTACGATTTCGTCGTTTTCCTTATCGCCGTCCGAATTTCCATTTCCCGAATCGCTTTCATTTTCTTCGGTATTTCCGCCCGTTCCTTCACCGTGCGTTCCGTCGCCGCACGCAACGAAAACAAATGCAACACAAGCCAAAGCGAAAGCCATAAACAGCACAAAAAATCTTTTTAACACTTTCATACGTTTCTCCTTTACTTTTAATAACGTTATTAAATCATACAGCCCGAATCCCAACCTTTGAACGCGAAGATTTTTATCGCTTAAAAGGCTAATTTGTGCGCCCTAGTACTCAACAAAGTTTAAATTAATGCAAAAGCGGGTGATTCGCCCGCTTTTGTAATTAGATTGCCCAATTGCCGTTTTTAAATATTTGTACTCTTTTTCCGTCTTTTGTTACACCCACAATATCCATATCCTTGCTTCCGAACATAAAGTCTACGTGTATCATGGAGCTGTTTATACCCGCTTTTTCGCATTCTTCAACGGTCATGGTTTCAAAGCCCTCCAAGCACTCGTTAAATCCTCTGCCTAACGCCAAATGACAGCTTGCGTTTTCGTCGAAAAGCGTATTATAGAAAAGTATTCCCGTATTATTAATGGGAGAATCGTAAGCAATGAGCGCGCATTCCCCGAGGTACGCCGCCCCCTCGTCCATAGAAATCATTTTTTCCAAAACGTCCTGATTTTTTTCCGCGTGAGCCTCTACAACTTTTCCGTCTTTGAAAAGGAACCAAAAATTTTCTATAAGTTTGCCCTGATAGGAAAGCGGCTTTGTAGCCACAACCTTTCCTTCGGCAATTCCCTTTACAGGGGAAGTAAACACTTCTTCGCTGGGAATATTGGGGTTGAAATAAGTTTTTCCGAGAGTATATTCACCGCCGCCGGCAAATCTGCCGCGGGGGTTTAAACCCACGCTGAAATCGGTGCCGTTCGTGCTCTTATACTCCAACCGCTCGAATTTATGGTCGTTAAGAAATTTGCAACGCTTCGCCAATTCTTCATTATGGTTTTTCCATGCGAGAATAGGGTCGTCGTCTACACGCGAACAAAGCAGAATATTCTCCCAAAGTTTTTCAACGGCTTCTTCCGCGGCAAGCTCGGGAAAAATTTTCAACGCCCATTCTTTTCCGGGAACGGCGGCAATACACCACTGTTCCTTGTTTTCAACCGCGTCACGGTAAGGTTTTATAAAAGGGAACCGCGCCATATTAGCTTTACTTATTTTTTCGCTATCCGTCCCGTTAAGCCCGTCAGGATCGTCCGAATCCAACCATAAACGGCAAGGTAATTTATTAACCCTTCTTTCAAACTCAGCCTTATCGATATCGGTAAAATCTGAAAGACTTTCAAGCGTCCTGTAGGTTAAGTTCAACTTATCCACAGGCATATAGTTCCATTTTACTCTTACCCGTTCCGCACCGAGCTTATAACACTCCTCAACACACATTGCAACAAACTCGGGCTGGTCAAGCCCGCAGGTAATAACTACTTCCTGCCCTTCTTTAACGTTTAATCCGCACTTTACTATAAGTTCGGCGTATTTTTGCAATCTTTTCTTATCCATTGATATATTCCTTGTTGTGTTTTGGAAATATTATATCACTTTTAAAAAGCTTAATCAAGAAAACTACGCTTCAATTTCAAAAATCAAATCCAACTCCACTATTTTACCGCTCGGCCCTTGCTTTGTGGGTATAAACCCGAATAAACATAACCTTTTTGCGCCATGGAAATTATTATTTCTCTGTGTGTTTCCGTTACAGCGTTTACAACATAATTGTTTTTTAATTCGATTTTTACAAATTCGTATTTTTTCATAATGCCCTACACTCCGTTTTATTTCTTTTTGCTTTTTAATATTACGATAATAATATAAGCAACCAGAAGCACCGCGCATGTGCCCAAAACAATACCGTACATTGCTCCTATCGGAACTTCGTTTCCAAAAGAATACAAATTTGCGTCAAAGCTGTCGCGCATACCTTTTATAACTCCGTTTATAACGTTTTCTTCAACGGAAAGCTTGCGCATTTCCTCTGCAAAAGCATTCATATAGCCGCTCATATAATGATTTCTTATTATTCCCACTCCGTAAGTTCCCGGAAGAAGCGACAAAGTGTTGCGCAAACCTTCGGAAAAGGACGACAACGGCATGTAAGCGCCGCAAATAAAACCGTACATAGACGATACAAGCGTGGAAACTGCGGAAAGTCCGCCCTGTGTTTTTACGAAATGCTCAACTACTGCCGCAAGCAATGTGCCGAATAAAATATTGCATATTATATCCACTACGATCATGACAGAATCACCAACGGTTATGTACCAACCTATGCAAGCAAGATAAATATGTCCTATTAACATAACTGTTATCAACACAGCGAAAGTAACAAAGAAATTTGAAATAAAATAAGCAATTTGCACGGTGGTATTTTTTACGGGTGAAACGTAAAAATCGGTTACGGCCGAGTTTATTTTATCTTCAATCATAATCGTATTCGAACAAAAAGCGACGGTTACGGCACTAACGCTGAGGATAGACGACATAAGCCATGCGCCGGCACATCCGTTTATAATATTTTCCGGCATTTCCAAGTTATTTTCGGAAAACGCGGAATTGAAGCTATCAATATATACGTTTCTTAAAAAAGTTACAAAAAGTACAAACAAAATAAGAGGCGTTATAAGCGACATAAAGAAAGTGAATTTATCTTTAAAATAACACTTCGTATTTCGTCCGACGAGAGATACAAGTTTTTTACACTCCAAAATTTTACCGTTCATATTATTAAACCTCCGCCAAATCCTTGCCCGTGACCTTTAAAAATACGTTATCCATATTACCTTTCAACACCTCGAAGTCGTTAAAAATTTCCGGATTATTTTTAATGACTCCGGCAATTTCCGCAGTCCCCTTAATCTCAGCTTCCAAAAAATCCCGGTGACGCTTTAACTTATATCCCGACTTCGCAAGTAAAGCTTCGGCTTCCTCAATTTGGTCGTAAAATTTTATAAAATCGCTTGCATACTGTTTTTTCAGCTCGTGCGGGGTATCTTCCGCAACTTTTTTACCGCCGTCGAGAATTACCACGTAATCGGCGTTGGCGGCTTCTTCCATATAGTGGGTCGTCAAGAAAACCGTTAAATTTTGCTCTTTACGCAACTTCTCTATAACACTCCACACGTTTATACGGGTTTTAGGGTCAAGCCCGGTTGTAGGTTCGTCCAAAATAAGCAATTTTGGGTTATGAAACAAAGCGCGCGCAATATCTATGCGCCTTTTCTGCCCGCCCGAAAGTTTGCAAACGGGGCGTTTTAAAATGTCTTTCAAATCCAAAAGCTCGCAAATTTCGTTCAAGCGTTCTTTGAATTCTTTTCCGAATAACCCGTAAAGATTAGCACGCGATTTCAGATTATCAAACACCGTCATTTTTTTATCGAGCACGGAATTCTGAAACACTATCCCCAATTCGCTCTTTATTGCGTCCGTTTCTTTATCGAGGTCGCGACCGCATATTTTTACGGTTCCTTCGTCTTTTCGCAGCACGCCGCTGATAATATTTATGGTCGTAGATTTTCCCGCACCGTTTACGCCCAAAAATGCAAAAAGTTCGCCTTCTTTTACTTTAAATGATACTCCGTCGACAGCTTTTACGTCCTTAAACGATTTTTTTAGTCCGTCTATTTCTATAATCATGCATTCTCTCCTTTTATATTTTTTATAAATCCTTTATAAGCGTCGGTAACCATAAGACTAACGGTTTCCCAATCCCAATCTATATAATCGGTTGCAAACATACTTGCTATACC
>CATKAP010000166.1 GCA_949746255.1 uncultured bacterium | reverse complement strand
TTCTTTCCGAAAAAAATAATAACATGCTTTGAAGTTTCCCCCATCCAATTGTGAAACAAAATTGAGATTTTTGTCCCTATTTTGTTTCCTAAATGTTTCACATTTTTTGGGAGTAACGGCAAATTTGGGAGTTATACTCCCAAAAATCAGTAATAAGGCGTTGTGGAAATTGGGAGCTACTCCCAAATCGCTGTTGAATGAAAGACTAACACACATTTTAGTCCGTCATTCAAAAATCGTGCGATAAAATTTTCAAAATCAAGGTAAAAAAATACCCCCAAACGACGTAAAATCATTTGGGAGTAATATGGGAGTTAAAAATTGAAAATCATCGAAATTAGCAGATATTGTGGTATTATTTGCTTGCTAACCACTATATATTGTGGTTGAAAAATTTGTTTTTAAGCCTCTGACTCCGTTATAAGTTTTCAAGTCCAGCGACACAAAAGATAAACGCATCATATTAATTTAAAAAGCAAGATTTACCTTATTTTTATCGGCTTTTTTCATTTTCCACAAGTTAAAAAATATTTGAAGAAATTTTTCGTTATTTGTACTTACTTTCTTATTATCAACAGAATACTTTTTCTATTTTTATAATCATTGCAAATAAAATTTAAGCCGGGAGGACATACGCCCTCCCGGCTTTTGTTGTTGCATTAAACCGCAAAAATCTTAATCTCTAAAACCTTATAATTTATTGCGGCAATAATTCCGAATATTTAGAAATCAAAGAAATAATCGTATCCCAATCCAACATGCCTTTACCTATGGCTACTTTAAAATACTGTGCGTTTACGGCATCGAACACTTCTTCTGAAATCAATCCCTCAAAATCTTCATACGTAAACAAACCGTATTCGGCTATATCCGCAAACATCGCTTCCTCGTTGTATTGCATTGTTTCGGCATCTACATCAAAGATATTAAACAGTCCGCTTATCCCGCCGGGCATAGAAAGCATTCCGTTAACATAGTAACAGAGATGACTGTACGTTACCGGACTCCAAGCCGTAGTATATTCCTGAGTAAATGTTACTTCGGTTAACTGAACTTTTTCCCAAACAAAATTGCCGTTACAGTCCGTCGTCTGTTTATTGAACCAATGACCTATATATTGCTCAGCATTCTTGTCCAAATACACATAGCTGTTCAAATCAAAATCCCAGAAACCGTGTTCATAAATTACCTTAACGCTCGTTTCGTCGGAAAAATGCAAATTAATTATATCGTAAGTCTTCAACGGGTCGTTATCAATAAACAATATAGGCGCGCTGTCAAAAGTTCCTGTTCTCATATTCCATACAAGCAACATTTCGGCGCCGGTCAACGTTTCAACGGGAACTTGCCTTCCGTCGGCAAGGGTTATCAGCGTTCCCTCCGCTATACATTCGCTCGGAGGAGGATTGTTTATATCGAACTCATTTTCAAACGCCGACATAGTGCCTGCTACATTCAGGTCATACGCATAGAATATTTTTCTGATACTGCCATCCATATAGCTTATAGCTATACTGTTAGCCGTTCCGTATTCGGTTATCGATATGGGATCCGACGTAGTCATACCGTTTTTAAGAGTAATATCCCGTACGTGTGCAAGTCCCGTCCAATTTTTGGCGTCGCCGTCAAAGCACATTCTGCCGTTATATTGGAACGTACGATCACTACCCGTTTTGTTTGTCAACTCTATCAACCAAGTGCCGCCGTTTTTGCCCACAATACTGACCTGTATGCCTTTTTTCTCGTAATTGTTATATTTCTTCGTGTTTCCGTAGTCTTTAAGCGTTCCCGCAACGTTAAGAGTATCCGCATAGAAAATATAACGCGTTTCGCCGTTTATATACGATATAGCTATGCTCGTAGCTGTTCCGTTTTCGGTTATTTCCAACTCAACCGACGCGCCGTTTGCTATAACCTCCGTTTGGGCGATATCCGAAAGCCCCGTCCAGTTCTGCGCGTCGCCGAAGTTACACATTTTCTTGTTATAATAAAAGCTTCGCGCACTGCCCGTATTGTTCGTAAGTTTTATTTTCCACGTGCCGCCGTTTTTACCTACAATACCCACCGTCATATTGTATTTCTCATACTTATTAACAGTTGCGGTACTGCCAAAGGGCGACATCGTACCGGAAACGTTTAAATTATATGCATAAAATATATTTCTGATATTTCCGTTTACGTACGATATAGCTATGCTGTTTGCCGCAAGATATTCCTCTATTTCTATTATGTACGAAGCGCCGTTTGCAATACTTAACGTGGATACAACGTTCGAAAGTCCCGTCCAGTTTTTAGCGTCTCCGTCATAACACATTTTTTGATTATATTCGAAGTTTCGCGCGCTGCCCGTATTGTTTGTAAGCTGAATTAGCCACTTACCTCCGCATTTGCCTATTATGCTTACGTCCGTTCTGTTCCGCGTATAAGTATAAAACGGTCGTGTGTTTCCATAGCTTGCCATAGTTCCCGACGTATTAAGGTTATCTGCGTAAAATATATAGCGGGTACCGTTATTGGTATACGTTATTACTATATCCGTAGCCGTTCCGTATTCCGTTATTTGCAAAACGGTTGATTCTCCGTTTTCAAGCGTTTCTGTAATTGCTACGTCGGAAAGTCCCGTCCAGTTTTTGGCGTCGTCATGGTAACACATTCTTGTATTGTAATAAAAGCTTTGCGCTTTTCCCGTATTGTTTGTAAGCTTAACCATCCACGTACCGAAATACTTGGATAATATACCCACTTTTATATTGTTTTGCGTTTGGCTGTAATAATTTTTAATGTTGCCTACGCTCGTCATCGTGCGCGAAGCCGCTTTTAAGTCATGGGCATAAAATATGTATCTGGTATCTCCGCTGTCGTATGAAATGGTTATATCGGTAGCCGTTCCGAACTCTTCTATTTCTATAATTGTCGAAGCCCCGTTCGCAAGAACGTCCGTGCTTGCAATATGTCCCAATCCCGTCCAATTATGCGCGTCTGCTTCGGAACACATTCTTTGATTATATTCAAAACTACGAGCGCTGCCTGTTTCATTTGTCAATAAAATAAGCCATTTGTTTACGCTTTTAGATATTATTCGTGTTTTAATGCCGTGTTGAGTTTCGTATTTATCGGACGGATTATACCTACCGTAATCTATAACACTTAGTATGCAGTTATGCATATCCTCGTCGTACGTTTCCAGATTATGCGGAATAGGTAATTCGTCACGGACTCTTTTGTCAAAATTACAGTTTGAAGACGTAAATATTTTATTATAATTTACTGCTCCTTTATATCCCGTCGCTTTTTGCGAATTGACATCCACGCAAATATCGCCAGGTAACAATCCTCCGTAAAAATTTAATTGCGGTATAGAAAGAAATAATATTTTAGCTGTTTTTGCTGCTTCCACCCCGAAATAATCTTTAAGATAGTTCGACATAACCAAATTATTGACAAAGCTTGACGATGTTTTTCCGCTCAAAACAAAAAAGTTTATGTGTCTGTTTTCTGCGTATACGTCATTCCATGCGTTTCTTCTGGAATTTAAATTGCAAAAATAATAGTTATGTTTACAAGTACCCGAAATACACGGCTGTTCGACAAAAGATTTTATTCCAAATTGTTCTACAAGTAAATTATCGTAACTGCTTCCGTTATAAGGCGTACCCAAGCTTACGAGAGTAGTCACGTTTTTAGGGTGTTCTATTGCGTATTGCATATTAACCAAACCGCCCATAGAATGTCCTACCAAATTGAGGCGCGGCAAACGTCCCGTTACCGAAAAATAATTATAAGAAATTCTGTCTATAACGTTATGTAATCTGTTATAGAGATTCTCCAGACTCGTCCAAGTAGTATCAAAATCGAGAACTATTACGGTATGTACGGAAAAATCGTCTATTTGGGAAATTCTATAATCATACTCATCTGTCTCGCTATTATAGTCTTTTACGTAATCCGGATATAAATCAAAACTTACTTCATCTATAATATCAGCCCTAAAAAGTTGTATTCCATCAGAAGTAGCGCGCATTTTTTCTATTATAGATTCGGGGTCTTTTACAAATGGTTTAGGAGCGCGCGCTCCAACATAAACGTTATCGTTACTCCAATCACCGGCAGAACCGCCCAAGCCATGCGTAAAAATCGTAATCGCGGGGCTATCGCCGCTTACGGAAGCAGCCAAAGTTGCCGTATGTATTTGCTCTCTCGTCTTTCCTTCGCCCTTTCCCGTATACGACCCGTACGCCGTAAAAGCAGGGATACATAACAGCGCAGCTAAAAACACCGCAATGCAAACTGCCAATAATCCGATTCGTACCTTGTTTGTGTAAAATTTTGCCTTCATAATTTTTCCTCCGTATTTTATTATTTTTATTTTTTACGCCAACCGGCGTATAATTTGAATTCGTCGCCTTCCCGTATTTCCGGCGATTCGGCAAAATCCCATAAGTTTTCACAGGCGGTTTCGGTGTACCACCCCGTGAACTCGTACCCTTCTCTTTCCGGATTGGCTGGTTGTGGGATAGTTTCTCCTTCCTGTATATTATCCAAGCTATAATATCCATCATTTATTTCCGTAGAATAGTTATTCAAAAATTCTATATTGGCAACAAAACCTACATTGTCTGACTCGTTTACAGATTTATACACATATCTTATTGCACCCGATGTGCTTCCTTCGCTAAAAATCAAATTGGGATTTTTTGCCGCACATACCATTATTTCAAGCCCCGGCATCATAGCAGAAAGAGCCTGACTATAAACATCTTGTATATTTTCATGAATATATAATTTTTTCAATTTTTTATTATATAATTGATAATTTCCGCCCATCAAACTATTTTGGCGGTGATAGCCAATATACCGCACAGGTTTACCGTTTATTTCCCTCGGCACATCTATTATTTCCTGTTCTGCACCCCAAGCAGTAAAATCTATTATAGCAACGTATTTCTTGTCATTTTTTTTCGGTTTACCCGCATCTTCTCCTACAATTATATACTTAAAATAACCGTCGAAATATTCTTCATATGGACTTAATGCCTTTTGGCAAGCCCTAAATCCAACAAATAACATCAACGCCTGAAATGATAGCACTAATACGACTATTAAAACAGCTATCAAAACGCCCTGTAAAACCGACTTTGTTTTTTTGTTCATTAATCCCTCCTTTTATAACCTGCGCCAACCGGCGTAAAGTCTGAATTCTTCGCCTTCTTTTATTTCCGGCGATATGTTAAAATCCCATAAGTTTTCACAATCGGCTTCGGTATACCAACCGGTAAACTCATACCCTTCTCTTTCCGGTTTTGCCGGCTGCGGTATTGTTTCTCCTTCTTGTATATTGTCCAAGCTGTAATATCCATCATTTATTTCCGTTAAATAGTTAATTCTAAATACTATATTAGCAACGCTATATATTCTATGGGATTCATATACGGATTTATATACATACTTCTTTGCTCCGGAAATATATCTAGAATCTATCAAATTAGGATCTTTCGCCGCACATAACATTACTTCTTCGACCGTTACGTTTGAAAACGTAAACATATAAATACTTTTGATATTTTCGTGAATATACAATTTTTTTAAATTTGCAGTTTCAAATCGATAATTATCAGTCATAATACCCATTTTGTGATAACCCAAATACCGCACCTCTGTTCCGCCTATTTCCCGCGGGATATCTATTATTTCTTGTTGTCTTCCCAATGGAGAAAAATCAATTATCGCAACGCATTTTTTGCTAAAAATTGACGGGTTATCCATTTTGTCAGTTACGATTATGTATCGAAAATATCCTTCTGTTCTTTCTTTATATGGACGAAAAGCCATAAACCCACCAAATAATATTGTCATCTGCAACATTACCACTAAAAAACCTATCAAAATCCCAACTAAAGTATGCTTTACACTTTTATTCATTTTTTTACCTTTTTTACAATCTGCGCCAACCGGCGTATAATCTGAATTCTTCGCCTTCTTTTATTTCCGGCGATACGTTAAAATCCCATAGGTTTTCACAGTTGGCTTCGGTGTACCAACCGGTAAACTCGTACCCTTCTCTTTCCGGTTTTGCCGGCTGCGGTATTGTTTCGCCCACCTTAATATTATCTAAACTGTAATATCCGTCGTTTATTTCTGTTAAATAGTTAATTCTAAATACTATGTTTGCGACTCTACATATTCTATGGGATTCATATACGGATTTATATACATACTTCTTTGCTTCGGACATGTATCCCCGCGCCCAAATTAAATTAGGATCTTTTGCCGCACATAACATTACTTCTTCAAGGGGTGTTTGTGTAAACGCACCCTCGTAAATCCATTCTATATTTTCATGTATATATACTTTTTTTAGATTTTCGCTTCCGAAATAATACGTCGAATACGTAAAAGTTTCGTTCTTACGATACCCAATATACCGAACCTCTATTCCTCCTATTTCCCGCGGTATATCCATTATTTCTTGTTCTTTCCCCAAAGCTGAAAAACCGATTATTGCAACGTATTTTTTATCAAAGATTGTCGGTGTACCTTTTTTTCCGTTCACAATTATGTATTGAAAATAACCGTCTATATATTCATTATGAGGATTAAATGAACTTCGACAAGAAAAAAATAACCCACCAAATATTATCAACACCTGCAATAATATTATTAAAACAGCTATCAAAACACCTTTTAAATACGGTTTAGCTTTTTTGTTCATTAATCCCTCCTTTTATAATCTACGCCAACCGGCGTAAAGTCTGAATTCTTCGCCTTCTTTTATTTCCGGCAATTCGGCAAAATCCCATAGGTTTTCACAATCGGCTTCGGTGTACCAACCGGTAAACTCGTACCCTTCTCTTTCCGGTTTTGCCGGCTGCGGTATTGTTTCTCCCGCCTTAATATTATCCAAACTGTAATAACCTTCATTTATTTCGGTAGAATAGTTGTTCAAAAATTCTATATTGGCAACAAAACCTATATTTTTTGACTCATTTACTGACCTGTATACATACTTAATCGCACCTGATGTGCTTCCTTCGCTAAAAATCAAATTAGGATCTTTTGCAGAACACAACATTATTTCAAGCCCCCAAAAAGGTAGGGCACAATTATATACACATTTTATATTCTCATGAATATACAATTTTTTAAGTTTTTCACTATAAAGTTGATAACAACCACTCGTTAAAGAATCAGTTCGCTTATAACCGATATACCGCACAGGTTTACCGCGTATCTCACGCGGAATATCTATTACCTCTTGGTCCCTTCCTGATGATGAAAAATTACAGATAGCTATGACTGGCTTGTCGAATATACCGGGTATACCACCGTTTTCACCTACTATTATGTATTTGAAAGAACCATATTCATATACTTTTGTTAGGCGGCAACATATAAAAAACATTCCAAATAATATTGTCATCTGCAACATTATCACTAAAAAACCTATCAAAATTCCCACTAAAGTATGTTTTACACTTTTATTCATATCTTTTCTCCTTTTCTATATTGCACGATGTCCGGCATAGAGTTTGAATACTTTGTCTTATTTAATTTCGTGCAATATAAAAAGTAAAATACATTGTTACCTTCTGCCTCCGAGTACCATACCGTAAATTCTCTTCTTATCCATTTAGGTTTCTTTAATTGCGCTATTATTTCGTCCAATTTTATTATCCTCCGTAAATTATTTTAATTTGTTAAGCACAGCTAATTGATTAACTGTCTTTTTTTACATTTACACTTGTTTTCAGCTTGTAAACATTATTTTTACCGCCCGAACAGTTGCTTTAAAAAAAAACAGCGTAAAGCAACCCAACGTATACTTTACGCTTAAAAACCATTATCCATGAACTAGCCCCCGATATTAATATTTTTTAACACTTTTTTAATCGCTTCTTAACACAATTAAATCTCCTATTAAAATTATCTTAACATACTGAAACATAATTGTCAAATTCCGTACTTAAAACGCACAAAAAAACGACGGAACTTCCGTCGTTTTTATTTAATCCGATTCGATAAATTGTTCTTTACCCACTGTGCATACGGGGCATACAAAATCTTCGGGAACGTTTTCCCATTTGGTTCCCGGCGCAATTCCGCCGTCGGGATACCCCTGCTCTTCGTCATACTCCCATCCGCATATTTCGCACGTATATTTCATTTTAAACTCCTTTTTCATTTATTTTTACCGCGTCCTGTTTTTGTAAAACGCGGTATTTTACAACCTTTAAATTTTTTCGTCGATATATTTTTCAATACCGCCTATATCGGTTACGTTAACGTATCCCATACGCCGCAACGCCAACGCAGCTTTTGCGCTTCTTGCGCCGCTATGACAATAAACATATAAAGGTATCGAACAATCCTTAAACTGTAAAAGAATTTTTTCAAGCGATTGCAAAGGAATATTAATACTGCCTGCAATATGTTTCGAATCAAATTCTTTTTGTGTGCGGACGTCCACAAGCACGGCTTTTTTATTTTTTCTGTACTCTTTGACGCCTTTGTTTATATTATGAGACATACAATAATTTTTTGCAAAAAAGACAAACTTAATGTATATTCTCAGGTAATTTTTTATTTCAATATTAATCTTACGCCCCGATTTTAAAAACTAACGCGGCGACGTTAAAATAACGTCGCCGCGAAATGATAAAAGATACAAAACGAAATTTTCATTTTAAAGATGATTTTTTAAGACTTGCCCGAAAAAAATTTATTCTTCAAGCTGTTTTTCTTTTTCCCAGCGAAGTACGATTGCCGTTACCCCCCCCCCACGAGGTAAGTCCGGCGGCAATTACTCCTACCGCAATAAGAATTAGGAGTAATAAGCAAAGGGTTCGGCGCACGCGCGAAGGAACTGGTCTACATTCACGTAACCTCCGTTGAAGCAGTCGGTAAGAACGGCTCCGTTAAAGTCCCACTCGTCGCGTAGAACCTGCGTAATCAGCCTATAATCGCCGCCGTAAGCTAATTCCGACAGCGCACATTTATCGTATATATTTAATATTAAGTTTATAATTAATTCAATTATTATCAACCGAACCGCTTATAGAACACCGATTCGACAACCACAGGGTAATGGTCGCTTGCGTCGGGTCCGCACTTATTGCCCGCCGAATCCGTAATATCTTTTACTCCGTCAGGCTCGGCGGCGTCAACTTTATAACTGTCCGCCACAACCGATATTTTTCCGCCCTCGCGATACATGCAATAATCTATAATTTGTTCGCCCCACCGCGCAGCGTCGGCAGGATACAACCGCGAAGGGAAAGTACGGTGATTATCGGAAACCGCAGCATACTTGCGGGCGTTCATAAATCCCGCAAACTCAAGTTCGGTATCTATATCGTCGTGTTCGCCCGGAACTATAATACTGTTATTCGTCTGGTCCCATTCCGTATTAAAGTCGCCCGTAATATAAACGGGCAAACCGTCTCCCTTTTCGTAAATGAAATTATTTAAAATCTCCGCGGCTATGAGCCTGCACTCCACATGCAAATGCATATGCGTGTTTATATATAAAAACTTTTCGCCGTCCGATTTACGTTTTAATATTGCGTAAGTAAAAATTCTGGGATACATTCCGCCCTGAGTTATGCCGAATTCGGTTATATCCTTTTCGTTGTACCAATAAGTATTCTGCTCGATCAACTCGAACTTTTCCGTTTTGTAAAGCACATATACAGCTTCGTCGCCGAACGCGCCCTGCGGATTGCCGCCGTCCCTTCCTACGCCTATACACGTATAACCTTCAAGTTTTTCTTTAATATAAGGCTGCCAGTGCCGCGATACTTCCTGCAATCCCAAAACGTCGGGATTATTGCGCTGTATAACGTTTTTTATTCTGTCCCAACGATCCTCGTTAGTCGTGCGGATATTAAAACTCATCACTTTCAGCGACATATCGGTATAAACGTCTGTATAAGCATTTTTAAAATCCGCCGTGCCTTCGCATGTTTTGCGCAACAGGCAGGAAGCCGCGTCCACTATACCGGAAGTTTTTCCGGAATATAGTAAAACGTCGTTTCCGCACGTAGAAATCGAAAACTTTCCTTCCACGATATCGGGAACTTCAACGCCTTGCGATTTACCTACAAAAATTTTTCTTCCCGAAACGTTCTGAGAATCGCTTATAACGTTTACCGTTACTCCGCATTTTTTTCTTATTCCGTTTGCAAGGTCTTTTGCGATTTGTTTGTTTACGCTATTGCTTTCGGCATATACTATACTGTAATTACCGATAGGCGCGCCGTTCACGGAATTTTCTCCTCCGCCACACGCGGGAACAAAAACCATTGCAGCGCAGATACATACGAACACAATTAAAAGCGCTATTTTTCTTTTCATACTTTCCACCCTTTTTTATTAACAATCTACGGTAGGGCTTAATTAAGCCCTACCGTAAAATTCAGTTAAAATTATTCTTCGTTCGATTCGTCAACGGCTTCGACAGCCTTCTTTTTCTTGGGTTTGAACGCCATGAAAATCCAAAACGCCATCAGTCCCGCGGCGGTAACGTCCATTACTATAATAACGGGTACCCACCAAGGGAAAACGTCTTTTGCCGTGCCGACCAAAGAACCTTTATCAAGTCCCTGAGTAGTTTCCGAGAAGTGCTTGGTTGCGGCGTAAGAGTAAAGTATATCCTTTGCACTCTTATGTATGTACTTTTTAGCCGTATTGCTGGTGGTATCGTCAAACAACGCCTTAGTCATATCGGGGTGAAGCACCTGACTGTTACCGCAACGAATACCTTCGTCGATATCGTTGACTATGCCGGACTGATAATAGTCCGTAATAACCGTTCCTCTGAAATCCCATTCTTCGCGCACAACCGCGGTAAGCATAGCGTAAGAACCCGTGCATCTTGCTCCGCCAACGCGGTCAACGGAAGCCATAAGCCCGTTGCTTCCGCCTATTTTAACGGCGAGCTCGAACGGATACAAATAATTTTCACGCAGGCTCTGTTCGGTCAGCCATTTATAAGCGCCGTTACGTCCGGAATCCTGTTCGTTAGGTCCTATATGTTTGATATAAGCTAGCACGCCTTTTTCTTTGGCGCCCAAAACATGGTATGCGCACATAGTTCCCGCAAGCAGAGGGTCTTCAGAATAATACTCGAAGTTTCTTCCGCCGAGGGGCGAACGGTGCAGGTTTGCGCCGGGGCCGTACCAGCCTTCTATACCGAGCGCGTTGCCTTCAATACCAATCGCCAAACCTACCTGGTATGCCATATACCAATCCCACGTCTGAGCAAGCACAGTCGAGCTGGGATAGCAAACGGCTTTAAGGTTATTGCCGCCCGTTACGTTGGTATTGAATCCGCTGGGACCGTCCGTTTCCTTGGTAACGGGTTTGTTTATTTCGGGAATAGCTATAGTTTTGAACCCCGCCTGAGCAATCAGCAAGCAAGCGGTATCGTAAGGAAGCTGACTTACAAGTTCGTCCCACATACCGTCCTCGTATTCCACTCCGTATAAATCCTGAATGGTCCACGTAGTAGCTTTGGAACCGAATTCGGGAGCAATCGCGCCCTCTTCGTTTATAGGTGTGCCGGGCAAACCGTGCACATCGTTTTTAAGCGAACCCGCATTTTTATTCTCGCCTTTGGATTCGGGGAAAGTACCGGTAAAATCGGCGCGGGTCATATATTTCAAAGGACCGCCGTCGTTTTGCGATCCGTCTATGGAATGAGGTTTAACGGCAAAAGGTTCGTTTATGGTGCTGCTTGCGCCGGAAACCTTGTTTGTGTAAGTCGTAAACTGATTTGTAACGGGATTGCCCGAAACATTGTCGTTTTCGTAATGTATATTCTCGTCAACCTTAACGTTATACTTGTTAACGCCGTCAAGCGTTTGTTTTAAAGTATGAACGTCTGTGCGGAGACTTATGGTATAGTCGCCTTTTTCAAGCTCGTAACCCATAATGCCGTTGTTGTTTTTATCGTAACAGTCGTACGATTTCATACTTTCAACGTCCATTTCCAGTTTAACTATTTCATACTGACCGGGTTTAAGCTCAGACGTCTTTGCAAACGCGCCGAGTTTTATAGCGGATTTTTCAATTCCCCCCTTAGTATACGGCGCCGAATAGTATAATTCCACCACTTCGCGCCCTGCAACGTCGCCCGTATTGGTTACCGTAACTTCAAGTTGAATTTTGCCGTTTTTACTGAGTGATGAACCTTCAGAAATATTGGATTTTGTAATAAGCCAACTGAACGTAGTGTAACTGAGCCCGTAACCGAAAGGATACTGAACAACATCCTCATAACCGTTCTTGATACCCCAGCGGTTCTTTGCGTATTCCGTTTCCCAGAAGCCTTCGGCGTCCGCCGTTTCATACCACAGATAGCCCGTATAAATATCCTCTAAATATTCGGAATATTTGTTTTGGCGCGAACCGAGAGAAGTATCCGAACTTATATCCAAATAGCTGCCCAAACCTTCTCTACCGGAAGTAGCGTAAGAAGCGGCGGTGGAAAGATCGTACGCCCACGTATCGGACAATCTGCCCGAAGGACTTACTTTACCTTTTAACAAATTTGCAAGTCCTATGGCTCCGCGCGTTCCCGGAGTACCCATATGAATAACCGCGTCTATCTTTTCGTCGTCGGCAAAGCCGAGTTCCATAGGGTTGGTGGTATTGGTGACAATGATAACGTTTTTAAAATTATCCGTCACCTTTTTAAGCATGTATTCTTCCAACGCGGAAATGCTCTGAAGTTTTCTGGTTTCGTCGTCGTCTCCGCGGTTTACATACTGCTTATGCGAATAATCGTTGCCTTCGCCCAGAATTCTACCCAAAACCACTATTGCGGTATCGGAATAAGCCTTTGCATTATTCATCAGAGCGTCGGTATAAAAACTTTCGGGCGCTTCTGTTACGCCGTAATATTTATCGTATAACTCTTCGGTGGTAGCCTCTATAACGAACGAACCGCCTTCGATACGCGCCCAGGGCAATGCCGCATACGCGTTTGCAAGTTCTTCATTGTACTCTATTTCCGCTTCTTTAAGTCCGCCGAGGAAAGTTACAAGGTCGTTTCTCGAACCCGTTCCCGACCCCGTTCCCTGGGGAATAAAACCCTTGTCGCTTCCGGTCCAGCCGAATACGTTTACCTTGCTGTTTTTCAAAGGCAGAACGCCGTCTTGATTTTTGAGAAGAACGGCGCCGCCCTCTTCCACGTCCTCGGCAAGCGCCTTGCCGCTTTCACGCGCGGCTATAGCTTCCTTGCTATCCTCGTTAAATCCGTAACCGCATAAAAACGCGGTAACGAGGTTATAGTTACTGAAACACAACGTGTTTCCCACTATAAGCGCAACCGCAAGTAAAAAACTTACGACACACACTATTATCGGGTAAACCTTCTTTTTGGTTTTCTCGCTCATATCAAATTCCTTTAAATTTTTATTTTTTCGTAATTTTCAGGCAATAATCCCCCGCTTGAACACAAGCGGGGGAAAACGCCTGCTATTAGTTGTTTTTAAATTATTCTATATTAAGAATTTTCTTCGGGTTCCGTGGTTTCACCCTGCTCGGTGTGTCCGGAACATTTATCGGCGCAAACGGGGTCGGTACATGCGGCGTCGGTACACTTTCCGCAAGTTTCAACCGTGCATACGTGCTCGCATGTATGCGCGGGCGCCGGATCGGGTTGAGAAACCGTTACGGGAGTGGTTGCAGCCGTTGTGGAACTGAAACCAACACAGTCGAAATCGAAGTGCGACGCAACAACTTTCATTGTAAAAATATGAACGCCCGCCGTAAGTTCCACGCCTTGAGCCACGCATACCGATTTAAACGTACCGTTGGGGGTCATTGTTTCGTCGGGATTTGCCTGCGTGAGAGGCGCTCCGTCCATGGTAAACTCGAAGTTCTGACCGAAAGTTTCGGTTTTATCGCTGAACAGTCTTACAAAAATATCTATTGTGCAATCTTCTGTTGCCGTAACCTTTACGGTAAACACCGTACCCGCGCCGAAACCGTAAGTTCTTTGTCCGCCGCTAGCTTTATCGTCCGCAACCGCGGCATAATTTCCTTTACCGAGAGCGCCCTCGAAGTCGGGTCTGGTCACAACGCCTTCCTTAGACATATTTTCGGCTTCCATCACCACGCAGCCGTGGCACTTTTCAGAACAATCGGTATGTTCGCAGGTTGCGTCCTGACATTTACCGCAAACCAAACATACGTGTCCGCAAGCGTGAGGCATAAACTCTTCTTGATTATCAAGGTCCACACCGTCGCTATGATATTCTCCGCCCATAGTAAGGACTTCAAAAGTCAAACCGTCTATATTGCAGGATCCGCCTACGTTTTTAACAGCAAAGAAGTGGTCGCCCGCGGGAATATTATAAGCGCCGAGGTTTACGTTTATCCAATCCCAATACTCGCCCGCTCCGGGATTACCGCCCCGAATATCCGTCGCGTCTACAAAAAGAAGTTTGTAACCGTCGATATAGAACTCCCATTTGTCTTTAACAACGTAGCTTGAAGCAGACGCTCCCACAAAACCGATTTTCAACGTTGCGTTTTCAGCCAAACGAATAGTTGTGGAAAGTTCCGACCCCGCGTTTAACGCGGCGACGCTTGTGCCTCTGCTGGTGGTTTTTCCGGGGGATTCCTTAGTAACAGTTTCAAGTCCGAGACCGTTTACTATTTTATCGGGGTTGGCGTCCGCCCAGTCTTGACGGGTGGATGCCTTTTCCGTATCAAAGTCTTCAAGGTCTACCATCAAAGGCGCTTCCGTAACTTCGGCAAGATTGACTACCGACGAAATATATCGCATTCCCACATAGAAATCTAGATAATCGATATCGGGAACTTTTTCTCCCGCAATGTCAAACGTAATGAAATTGTCGCCTTCCCGAACGGTAAGTCCGCGAATAACAACGTCAACCCATTTGCAAACGCCGGCGTCTAAGTTGGCTTGTTTGGTTATTTCTCCGGTAACGCCGTCCTCTTCGGTTTCGGCGCGGTTGAGGAATATTTTCATATGGTCGGCGATATCGGCAATATTTTCTTTATCGCTGTTTGCCAGGCGCATAACCAAAGTAACGTTCTCAAACTGTTTAGCCGCCGTAAACTTGAATCCGAAGTAATTGTATTTAACTCCGAAACCTGTTATATATTTTCCGCCGCTGGTAATTTCCGCTTCTTCGGGAGCTTCCGCGACCAAAGAGGCTACGCCGTTTTCTTTATTAACGGCCTTCAAATCCATTGCTTCGGCTTCTACACGGAAAGCTTTACTGTCGTTTTCTTCGGCTATATCCAAAAGCGAAGTAGCAGAAATCTCGGGATAAACTCTGGGTTTAACCGTTATTTCATAACGAGCGTTTTTACCTTGATAAGTAACGCTTACGCTTCTCTTACCGGCTAACTCCGTGCTGGGAGTGCTTCCTCTGCAATCGGTAAGGGCTACGTCTTTGGTAGTATCGTCGTCCATTATCGCTTTTACTTTCAATCCGTCGTAAGTAAAAGTTTCGCCGAAAGCAAATTCCTTTTTAACCGCCGACGTATCGAGTTCTATCTTTACTAAATTTGCTTCGGGCGGTTCGGGATCCGGCGTAGGCGTACAGCCGACGAACGCCGTGCAAGCCGACAGCACCATCATGCATACAAGCAGAAAAGAAATAGCGATGCGCTTGAGTGATTTGTTCTTCATCTTTTTTCTCCTTAAAAATATTTGAATTAAACAAAATCCAAGTTTGTTTGTGAAAAGATTTTACAATATTGTTTTTATATTTTCAATATGTAATTCGTAACCTTGCATTTTGAATATGTAACCTTGCATTTTTATATCTTGACAAAATAAAATTTCGCTTAAATACCGGATAAAAAACCCTATAAACAAATAAAACCGGGCACGGTTTTGCAACCGTGCCCGGAACTCATAAACAATCACGTTAATCAACACTTAAACCGTTTTCGGTTCCAAAGAAAACATTACGTTAATAGTAAAAACGTTGTGTTCGGCATTAATGGATAAATCTCCGCCGTACTTGTCGCATACGTATTTTACGCTTTTTAATCCGTAACCGTGGAAACGCTTATCCGTTTTGGTAGTCTGCGGTATGCCGTCCTCGAATTTAAGTCTTTTCTGATAATAATTATGTACGTTTACGGACAACAGGTTTCCGACGGCTCTTATTCGCAACCCTATTACTCTCTTATCGTCGTCAAGTTTTTCCACGGCTTCCATAGCGTTATCCAAAACGTTGCCGAACAAAGAATAAATATCTTCGTCGCTCATAAAATCAAGTTTCTGTCCGTCTGCAATACAACTCAATTTTATATGTTTTTTAGTACAGTAAAGCTTTTTTTCAGTGAGTATGGTATCCAAAGCTTCGTTGCCGGTGCGCACAGTGGAATCATATATGGAAATAAGATCCTCTATCTTTTTCGCCGATTCCTCGTTAATTGTTTGGCTTCCTCCCATATTTCTTATCTGATGCTTTAAATCGTGGCACTTCATATTAATAAGCTCTATGGTTTCTTTCGAAGTATTATACTGTTCTCTTTCCTGTCGTCTTATCAGCGTAATGGCATTAAGCGACTCTTCGAGTTTATGTCTCAACGTTACCTCGAATTGAAGAACAAGCGCTATCATACAGCAAAGAATATTATAAATACCCACTATGACAAGGTAAGTTCTGTTGCCCTCCGGCGCAAGGTTATTTACTACAAACGCGTTTAAAATTATATCGACGGCGACTATAAGCGCGCTCAACAGGAATATAAGCGTGCTTTTAATTTGAAGTTTTTCGCGTTCTTTTATCATTTTACCGAAAAAGAAACCCGCAAAATAATAAATTACTATGTAAATATAAAAATAAACTATGGCTATAAACGCATTAGGAAATATAACTAAAGTTTGATTGCCGTACGACCCCATAGGCGTGTTTCTGTTCACGTTCATTATTGTAAGCGCAAGATTATAAAATTCGTAAGCAAGATGTTGAACGGTGTATCCGGCTAGACAGCAAAAAAGTATTTTAAACCACGATTCGTCGAAAACGAATTTACCCGCAAACACAGTAACGGCAAAAAGCGCGAAAAACATAAACGACATATATAACGCGTCGTTGGAAGCAATGGGAAAAAAGTAAGCTATTAAAAATACAGCGACGGTTCCGCCGAGTATCCGCAAAACAAAATATCTGCGCGGCAACAGATTTTTAAGAAAAAGACTTTCCGCCAGCAACAATTCCAAAATGAATTGAAACGATTTGTAAAACTCGAACTGAGTCATCAGTATTTTTCCCCTAAGTAATCGTTTAAAGCGCGTCTGAAATCCTTGCGTTTGGGGTGACTTATAAGCAACTCTTCTCCGTCTACGGTAACGGTATAACCTTTCATGCCCGTAACGTGACGCAAATTCACAAGATAGCAGTTGTTGCATCTAGCAAATCCGGCCGGCAACAATTCTTCTTCCAGCATCTTTAATTTACCCGTAGTGCTGTAATCGCCGTGCACGGTATGAAATATCAGTTTATGATTTATTACTTCCACATATTTTATATCGGCTGTATTAACGCACATTACGGCGTCCTCAACAGGCACGTTAATGCGCATAACTTTGTTGCTTTTCAAACGAGCTATCGCGCGTTCAAGTTTAAGCGCAAAATCGCTGTAAGAAACGGGTTTAACTATATAATCGAACGCGTCTACTTCGTACCCCTTCACCGCAAACTGCGCCATATTGGTCACAAAAATAAGCGTGACTGACTTGTCCAGCACGCGAAGTCTGCGCGAGGTTTCTATCCCGTCCAAATCGGGCAATTCTATGTCCATAAAAACCATATCGTAGTTGGATTTATAACCCGTTAAAAAATTAACGGGATTATCGAAACATATTATATGAAAATCCTCGCCCTTTTCCCTGGTGTAATTTTCAAAATAAGAAGTCAGCAAAATCTGTGCTTTCTTCTCGTCTTCCACTATCGCTATGTTTAACATTGTCTTTTCCCTTTACCGCTACAATTAAGTTTTTTCGTTCCCGCCATTACATGCGGCGGGAACGAATATGGGTATACCCATATCAAATATTATTATTTTTCGTAAAAACTTTTTTAAACCCGTATTGTAATTATATCATAATTTTTCGGCTTGTCAAGTTTAACGTTACGAAAAAATTAACGGGTCCGGCAATCGCCGGACCCGTTAATTTTGTTAATTAATTAAACTTTTTCGCCCGAATCAGCCGCCGCGGCTTCCGCAACGGTTTCCGGTTTTATCCTGTGTTTTACTTCCGTCACGCGAATTAATCCCGAATTTATAAGTTCGTTCGTGGGCACAAACGGAACCGTATAATCGACTTCCTCGACGGCGTTTTTCTCTATTTCCAATTCTTTGAACACAATATCCACAAGCTGTAAAGCATAGTTAAGACGGCGATTGCTCTTAATGCGGTACAAAATCGGCGTCGACGTAGTTTTGTTCTTCAAAGATAAATCTTCCACAGCATATTTTGTTCCCTCGAACGCCGAAGGGTTGCCGGCAAGACACAGACAAAGCGTTTTACCGCGGATAAGCAAAAGCGCAACGCTTCCTTTTTTATAGCGGAACGATTCGTGCTTCCAGCTTCTCTGACAGCTTACCCTTTCATGCGCCAGCAAGTAATTTTTGAGTTTGGAATAACGCAATTTAAGTTCGCTATCCGCCTGAGTGAGCCTCGCTTCGAAACTGCGAACGTAACGTATGCCTCTGAACGCCGCCAGCGCTTCTTCTTTATCCGTGTCGCTCGCTTCGCCTATTACCTTTATAAGCCTGCGTTTAATGAGCGCATAAGTGGACTGATACGGCATAAAGTAATCTTTCTGTTCGTAGCTTTCGTCTTTGTCCGCGTCGAATCCCGCCATAACAATATCTATAAGTTCTTTGGCGTACGCCGTTTTCCGTTTGCTCTTTACTCTGAACATACACGGCGTTGTATTCTTTTTACCGCGCAAAGTTTCCACGTTATACTTTGTGCCTTCGAAAATTTCCGCGTCGGTGGCAAGGCAAAGACAAAGCGTTTTACCGCGCATTAAAAAAGTTGCTACAGGTCTATTTTTTACGCTGAATTTTTCGTGCTTCCAACTTATGCGGGAACGTACTCCGTTAAAACTTAACAAATAGTTTTTTAATTCGGAATATCTGCCCTTCACATCGTCGGAAGCCTGCGTTACGCGAGCTGTAAAACTGCGGTTATAACGCACTACCGAACCTTTTTCGTCAACTTCTACGTCTATGCTCTCCTCGTCGCCTTCGTCGGTAACGGTTACATCGTCGTCTATATCCTCGTCGGAAACAGCGGTTTCGTCCTCGTCCGAATCTTCTTCCTCATCGTCGTCTTCATCCGATAATTCTTCCAAAGGCGCGCCGGAACGCAAAGCGTCGAGTTTACCGAGCAAAGCTTCGCGCTGTTGCTGCAACTGTTTTGTATGGAGTTTGTGTTCCCCGCGCTTACGCAACAGCAAAGCAAGGTAAACGTTCAAAGCAACAAACCCCGCCAACAACAGAGAGAGAATAACTATACCGGAAATCTGTCCTGCGGAAAACATTCCCGCCGCTAAATTAACGAACATAATTACTTTACCTCCCCGCTTTTTTTGTCGCCGTCGCCGTCCGCACCTTCGTCCTCAGGACCTTCGGCTTCAGCGGCTTTTTTCTTTCTGAACGCCACAAACTGAGCCAGCGCCGCGCCGCACGCCACAAGACAGCCGCCGCCGAGAGAACACATAATTACCGTGAATACGGTGCTTACGCCCAACACAGTCCATTTTATTCCGAACTCGGCGTCGGTACCGTCGCTCCACATATAGTTCTGCGTATCCTTCAACGATATTACAGCGGTAAAATCTCCGCCGTAACCGGCTTCGTTATCCCTGATGTCCATTATATCCGCGTCAAAGCCTAAGGGTATATAGGTAATTACCGAGCCGTCGACCATGAACAGCCTATTGTCCGCTTCCGGTTTGGCGACGCGCTTACGCGCCACTTTCCACTCGTAAACGGCATAATTTTCACCGTCCGTTTCGGTACCGTCCTCCCAAGCGTAATTGCGCGAATCGTTAAGTTTAAACTTTACGGTATACGTGCCCGCATTAGTCGCGTTTACCCATATGCCGTCGCTCAAATTGCTTACCCTGTCGTATACTATCTGCATTCTCGAAGTGTCGTAACCCAAAACTTCGGCGCGGAGTTCTCCGCCGGTATAAGTATCGTTTTTACCTTCGCCGTCGGAAATTACTTTTATCTCAGGCGCGGTTAACAATACCGGTGTAATTTTAAATTCCACAGGTTGAATGCGAGTATAGGGAAGTTCGTAATAATTGCCGTTAGTATCCGCGGAAACGGTAAGACTTACCCAATAAGTTCCCGCCTCGTCGAACCGCGGGGCGCCGGGAAGGAACGGTCCGTTCTTACTATCGGAATAAACAAACAGCGGCGTACCGAACTTCACGACAGCTTTTGGAGCGTTTTTAATTTCGTCGTACTGTCTGTAAACCCAATTCTCTATAGTTATATTACCTGTAAGAGCGTTTTCCGCCTTATCTATTGTAAAAGTAAGTTCGCGGTCGCGCACGTCCACAGATTTCCATTTCATATTATTGAAATCCGTCATGCGCAAAGTTATCGTATAATCTCCCGCGTTTATCCATTCGCCCGTATGGGGAACCGCTTCGTAAACTTCTTCGCCGTTGACGTTGAAAAAATTATCGGTTATATGCGGCGACTGGGCTTTTCCGTTGTAAACGCCGTGCTCGATTATCAGTTTACCGGCGTCTATCTCGCGTTTTTCTATTACGAACGGAACGCTTGCCGCGCCCGTAAGATTATAATTTGAGTCGGAGCATTTTACCGTAGCCGAGTATGTTCCGGCTTCCGACGGACGTTCCGTGGAAACGTATTCCGCATTGCCGTTAGTTTTTCCCACATATTCGCAAAGAAGTTCCAAACCGTATTCGGTAAAGTTAATTTCAGTTTTTACGCCGTTGACTATTTTATAAACTTTTTCGACTTCTACGCCTTTGATTTCACCGCCGTAAACGCCGCCGCCGGAACCGACTTCAACATTTATTTCCAAAGCGTCTATTCTGTAAGTGCCGGCATAGAAAGTAACTTCGTAATTTTCGCTTGACCAGCTCTCTTCGGTTATTTCGTAGTTGCCTACGTTTTTATAAACGCCGTTGACCGTTTGAGCTTCCGTTTTAAGTTTGATTTTAAGCAAGTTTTCAAAATCCGCTCCGTCGTCCCACGCCGCAAACGAACCGGAAACGACGCGCATACCTTCGTAAGCCGAATCAAGATTTATATTTTCGCGGTAGAATGAATTTACCGAGCCTATTTTAACCGCGATTGCGGATTTGTTTACGGTTAAAGTTCCGCTTACCGCCGATACGGGAAGTTTGTAGTTTTTGGATAAAAGTCCCGCCACTTCGGTTTCGCCTTCCAAAGTTAAAGCATATTTACCTGCCGAAAGACGGTTTTCGTTTTCAACGGTTTGAGCGAGCTTGAATCTGACGCCCGTTCCGCCCAATCCGTTATCCGTTTTTTCAAAACTGTTGGCCTCGGTAGCGCCTGCAAGGAAGCCGTTGATACGGTAAGTAAATCCGTTTGTTACAAACGCCTGGCCGTAACTGATTACGCCGTTGACCGTAACCGAAAGTTCTCTTTTGTTTATCGTAAGAGTTATACCGTCGTCGGAAGCGGTGTTAAAGTTGTCGTCGCGCGAACTTACGGTTGCGCGTATGCGGTAAACTCCCGCGTCCGAAACAGAAGTTTTCCAAACGTCGGTTCCCTGTAAAGCGTATTCTATGATTACGATTGAGTCGGCGTATTTATTAGATTGAGCGTTGGGCGCGTCGAATGCGTCGCCGTATACCGCCGTTATGTTTTCCGTCAGCCATTCCACGGCGTTATCAGTGGCCGCGTCCACGGTCTGCGTAAATACAAGCCTTTTGCTTTCGCCTTCCCCGCTCCATTCAACGGAAAGATGACCGTTCGTTCCCGCCGCGAGCGCTTCGAGGTCTATATCGTCCGCCCAGGTGAAATTATCAGTATTTACAATTCCGAACGAAGCGGTGTAAACGCCTTTGTTTAAAGCAAACAGCCTGGCGCCGCCCGCCAGAGGTTCCCTTGTTCCGCCGTAGATTATATTGAGTTGGTCGGTATTGTAAACCACTTCGGTTGAAAGCCTTTCGCCCGTATACGTTACGTTCGCGTTTTCTCCCGAAAGTATTATTCCGAACGAAGGCGCGCCTACCATTGCCCGGCTTATGCGGAACACATAGTATGCTCTGACTTCGGGAGTAATTTCCTCGCCGTCGGCGTTTTCCTGCGCGGGTAAACTTGCTTTTACAACGTACCACCCCGCGTCGTAAGGTATATCGGTGAAATTATAAACCGTAAGTCCGAGAGAAGAAATATCACTCAATTCGCCCTCTGCGGTTATCTTATCCCAATATGTTTTGTTAACCTTTGCATACGCATAGGAAATAGTTCCCGACGAACCGGCGGGTTTAAGCGTGGCGGTAGGTTGATTTGCCGTTCCGCCGAAGCTCCAACCGTTTATGGTAAGTCCGGCAATTTCGATTTTATTGTCGGCGTTTACCACCCAGAAAGTAAGAGTAACCTGTTCCTCGCCGCCATTCCATCCGTAATTATTTTCAGCGGTAGGATTAAAACGGAAAGTTACAGTATATCTTCCGAGGGTATCTGGCGCAAGCATAAGTCCGTCTTCGAAATTTTTACCCAAATCCTTAACTATGCCGTCGTTACCCGTGCGCGTAAAGGTTACCACGTCCATAATATCAGAAATGAATCCGTTTACGGTTTTTACCTTCTCCGTTCCCTCCTTATAATCCACGGAAGTGGTTACAACGGAAAGTCCTAAAGATTTTTTATTTATTTTGTAACTTACGGTTGAATTGTCTTTATTGCCTTCGAATATAAAGTTATATTTGCCGTTAACGTTTTTATCAATGACGATTTTCACCGTATAGTCGCCGGCATTTTTAGGCACGCCGACATTTACGCCGTCCTTATAGTATTCGCGGTTGAAAACCGTTTGGGTAAGCGCGTTGTCATATCTGTTACCTTCAAAGTCCGTAAACGTTATTACCGCCGCCTTTTCCGCGCCGTCGCCGCCGTGATTGTACCCCTCGTCGGATTTTTCGTAAACGCCGTCGTTGGCTTCGGCGCTTATAGTGCGCGAAACCACCGTAAACGAAACCTCTTCGGAAACTATATCGTAATTGGTGAAAGTTATTCCGGAAATAACGGGCTTTATCTTAAATACGTCCCCCGCTATATGCGTCCACGCCTCGTAAACTGCGCCTTCCTTCAAAGCCTGCGCAACGGCGACAAGCGAACCCTGCGCGCCCGCGCTTATATTGCCCGAATAATTGCCTTCGCCCGTGTGCCAGCCGTCGAAAATAAGCGAATAATCGGAATTGAAATCGGCGGCGGCGCCGTAAACTACGTTAAAAGAATTTCCGTAATTATAGTTTATTGTGCCTGCGGGCGCGACCTTTACTTTAAGTTTAAGTTTTGCAATATTGTATTTGGGAAGTCTTGCGTCGTTATAGTCGCCTATCTCGGTTATATCCTCGTCGCCGTAATTTTTAAACGTGACGTTTAAATTGCCGTTTTCGCACGTGGGTATCATACCGTAATCGCCCGCGTCCTTTGCTCCCGAGCTTATGGTGAGCCTGATTTTAAGCGCACGGCAGCATTCGTCCGTGTCCATACCGTCAAAAGGACCCACGTCAACGGTGTCTACGTTCAGCATTATAAATTTCTGAGGGTCTGACGCCAATTCGTCGTTGAGCTCTTTTTGGTGGTCCGCCGTTCCATAGGGTCTGCTAATACCCGACCAGGGCTCGCCGCGATTGTCTGTTCCTTCGATATCTCCCCAACCGATTATATTGACGGTTAACGCCCTTTTGATTACGGTCAAGGTTCCGTTAACGGTATGAATTTCAAAGTTTTCCGTGGTCTGAGTTACGCTTGAGGCGTTTACCTTTATAACAAACGTTCCTCCCACGTCCTTATACGAATAATTTTCCACGCTGCACGTTACGTCCGCGGGATCGGCAAGTCCTTTCAAAATTTCCTGAGCGTAAAATTCTTCCGCCGTCATTCCCGAGGGAATTGCTCCGCTGTAAGTGACTTTAAGGTTATCGATGTTTTCTATTCTGGTACCGTACTGCACGTCGCTGTTAACCGCGGAGACGGTAAGCACGCGCTTATTAATGGTAAATCCGTCCGTATAAGAACTGAGTGAATAATTTCTGATTCCGCCGAAGTCCATGGAAAATTCGTATCTGCCCGCGTTTACAGCTTTACATTCCAAAACATTGTTGCCGTCCGAAGGAATTACAAAACCCGTGCCGCGATTTTCGCCCGTAAATTCCGCCTTGATTTTTTCAAGAGTTTCCCCTCCGTCTATGACTCCCTGGAAGGTTATGTAGAATGAATAATCACTGCCTTTATACACATGGTCGCTGCCCCAGGAAACGTTATCCGAAACCGAATATTGTATATTCAAAGTCTTAGGCGCGATAATTAAAGTTTGCTGCGCCGTAGTGGAAACATAATTTTCGTTATTGAACGAGAAATTTACTCTGTAATTGCCGGCTTCTTTGGGAGCTTCGGAAATTTCAGTATATACGCCTTCGATTTGTTCGTAATAGGTATAAACTATTTCGATTTTGTTTTCCGAAATAAGGTCTCCGACAGTAGTGGGCATAAGATATTTATTTTTATTGTCGTAAGTTCTGTCGTTGCCGTCGGAGTACAAAATATACTCGCCGCCGTCTTTATAAAAAGTTTGTATATCCCCGAGCGTTACACGCGCTTTTTCTATAGTAAACGTACCCGCGTTGAACGAACCGTCGCCGTTCGTTATCGCGCCGTCCCCGGAATAATTTCTGTCGCCGTCTATTACTAAGTTATAATTGCCGCCGAAATCGCCGGCGTTGAACACCGCGTAAATAGCGTATTCTCCCGCGGCGTTGGTTGCGTACGCCGTACCGTTAAGATTAAACGAATCGAACGCGTGCGTTTGAAGAGCGAACACTTTTTGCACGCTAACCCCGTAAGGATTGTTTAAGACCAGCGAACCCATGTTCAAATCACCAGAATAGAAAGAATTTTCTTTAACTCTGAAAGTAAGTTCTTTTCTGACGTCAACCTTATCCGTTTTGTCGTTATCGTACAAATCGAAGTAATTTTCTTTGGCGTCAACGCTGATTTTTACCGTTCTCTTTTCTACGGTAACAGAGCCGTCTATAAAAGTTACCTCATAGTTATCGGCTTGATAAACGTAATTCCCGTTTTCGGGATAAACTGCGTTCTTTACAAAAATTTTATATTCAGCATTGACTTTCGCGCCGGCAGAATAATCGGTGACAAGTTCGAAAGCCACTACATTATTTAAATCGTCCGATATACCGCCGTTTTTAACGAGACCCGAAACGCTAAAAGGGAACAAGCTTGCGCTCACATTCCCGCCGGAAAGTTCGGAAAGTTCTTCACCGTAAATAACGGCACGGTCTCCCGCGGTTACCGTCACCTCTTGTTTCGCTATGCGGAAGTATCTTTCCGCGGTAAATTCTTTATAGTTATCGCCCGCGGGGAAAGTTATGCTTACACAGTAATCCCCTGCGCCGAAACCTTTCGCCGCCCATACCTTTGCAAACAATGCGGAAAGACTTTCCGCCGTATCCAAAGGCGAGGACGAGCCGTCTTTATAAATTTCGTAAATTGCTTCCGCGTTTTCCTCGTCGTACAGGAAAGCGGCTTCAACGGTTTTGTGATTGCCATCCGGATTGTATCCGTCCAAATGCGAAGCTTCGTAGTCGCCGTAAACCCACGATTTTTCGGAACCGGAATTCAAAGCTTCGTCATAAGATACGGCGTTTTCGAATAAACCGTAGTCGCCGTTAAATTCGTTGTCAGCGCGAATTATAGTGTATGTAGCACGAGTAGCGCCGTCTTCAAAGGAATATGTTACCGAATAACGGTTGCCGTCCACCGAGGAAGGATTAATTCCGTACGCAGCCGCGTTATTGGTTGTTCTGCCCGTAACCGACGTCAACGCGTCCGTAGAAACCGTAACTATATTCGCCTTTGTTTCAACGCCGTATATAATTATTAAACTTCCGTCGTATACAGACGTTTGCGCGGTGGTTATTTCGCCTACAGCCGTTTCAACCGCGGGCGGATTATTTTGATTGTACGCCGCCGAAAGATTGTTTATCTTAACGGTAACTGGAAGCGGTTCTACGCGGAGTCTGCCCGCGCCGCCTACAAAATTATAGTTTTCCGCGGTAAGCGGGCCGCAGTCGAATACAAGCGCGTAGTCTCCTTTCCCGCTTACACCCTGCGTATAGGTTACGCCCGAAGCGTAGCCGTACGAGAAGCCGTTGTTATTCGTTAATCCTTTAAGCGTGCCCGCCCTGAAAGCGGTTTCGTCGCCCGCGACGAAACCCGTTACGGTATATATACCGTCAGATTTTACAAGCTCGTCGAACGACTGTTTAAAATATTTTCCGCTTGACTCGCCGTGAGCTTCAGGTCCCGCTTCGCCGTAAAATATATCGATATTTACCGAAACGGTAACGTTAATTTTATTGACGGTAACGTTTACCGTATGTTCTAAAATTTTATCCTCGTGATTGGGCGCGGAAACCTTTACTTTGTATTCGCCGCCGTCTCCCACGTCGGTTATCTTTCCCCGAGAAACTTCCACGTAGTCTTCAGTATCGACTTTGGCGATATACCATGTAAGAGGATTTACCGTAGCGCCGTTTACAACCGAAGCCGAATAATTTATTATCGCTTCGTGCGCTTCACCGTCGTAATCGCCCGTATATCCGTCGGCAATCGCCGAGGTAATCTGCGCTTTTTTGATTATGTACGCGGTATCGGTGAAATTAACGGTGTAATTGTTTTGGTCGAGATTATCGAGTTTTACAAGATACTCTCCCGCTTTCGCCGTTACGTTGCCGTCGTCCGCGCGGACGCTATCCGAATTTTCCAAATACAGTTTGAACACGTTTTCGGCAGTTCTGTTCAATCCCAAACCGCCCGTGACGGTAAATTTTTCGTCAACGTTCAGTTCGACCGCGTCGCCGTAAACGTTTTCCGCGACTCCAGTAAATTCAACTGTTATTTCGCGTTTGTTTACAACAAAGGCGGCGGAAGCCGAAATTGCGTTAAGCGTATAGTTGCCGTTAGCGTTTTTAAGCGCGGGAACCGCGGTATAGCTACCACCCACTTCATACAAACCGTATTCGTCGGTCGCGCCTTCTATTTCTATTACTATGCAACCGAATTCGTCGTTAAATACCGTGCCTGCCGCGACCTCGTAATAATCCGAATAATTGTCTTTATTCAAATTTTTCAAGACTTCCAACGAATCGCCGTAAACGTAATCGGAAATTTCTTTTACGTTCACCGTAAGTTCCATAGGAGTTATTTTAAACGAAGATTCGAGATTAATTCCGCCTGTAACCGTATAATTGCTTCCCCCGACAGCCGTTACACGCAAGGCGTAAGCGGAAACCGCGCCTCCCGAATAATTTACGTTTACGGGATTGCCCGTTCCGTTAAATCCGTTGCCCGAAGTAGTAATTGTAAGCACGGGGGTTTCGCCCTCAAGACAAGCTTCCGTAGAATAGCGAGCGTTTGAAACATTTGCCGTACGGTTTTGAGGGGCGCCGTTATAAACGGATTCGGGTTTATCTTCCCAAACAGTTTCAACGGAACGCGGCGCTACAGTAAACGAAGGCAACCGCGAAAAATCCTGATAATCGGAATCCAGCCCTTCTTCCGCTCCGTGGAAGTTGATTTCTATTTTTACGTAATAAGCTCCCTGTGCCCAAGGCAAACCGTTCACCATATTATCGGAGGAAACGGGAATTTTACCTTCCGCATCCGTACAGAAAGTTACGGTTACCGTATAATTAGCGTCAGCGGGAACTTTGTTGTCGGTTACGAAAATGAATCCCGTTTCCGACATATTTTCAAACGTAAGTCCTTCGCCGGAGAAACTCTTATCGAATTTTATCGTTCCGCCGTCGTTATAAAAACCGTTATCTCCGAACGTATATCCGGAAACCGAGAACTCCGCGCTCACCTGGGTTTTTGTTACGACGAAACACAGGAACATTTCTACGCCTTCCGTTTTGCCGTAAGTACCGCCTGCGGAGGCAAGGTAGCCCCATGCTTTTTTATTTGCTTCGTCGGGTTGGTCGGGATTGCTATCCACGGCGTTGACAGCCCACGAATAATCTTCCGCAAAGGGAATAAAACCGTCTTTTGCGGTATCGGGAGAGAAAGTAAGCTTAACGAAATATACCTTTCTCGAAAGCGTTGCGTTTAAAAAATCTTCAATAACAGTATACGCCCCGCCGTCGTATTCTCCGTAAGCGTATAAAGTTTTCACTCCGGCGGCGTTTTCGAGAGTAAATCCGCCGAACGCGCCGTCTCCAAGTTCGATAGCGCGGTTTACACCCAAAGCGGGAGCTTCCACGCTCATTTTATCAACGTTCAGAGTATAAGTATGCACCAAACTGTAATCCGCGCCGCCGAACACAGACTGTTGTGATTCCGTCCAACAATAATTGCCGTTCGGCAAGGTAAAACTCACCGTATAAGCGCCGGCATGATAGAAAGTAAACGAATCGTTTTCATACCCGTAACTGCCGTCCGAAGCGGCTCCCGTCGCAACGACCGAAACGTTATTCCAACTCCAACCGAACACGCCGTCGTTTGCAGGCAGAGTGAAAGAAACGGATTGCTTCTTTTCGTTGAAAGTCGCGCCGTCCTTATCCGCCGCAGGAGCCGATACGATTGCTCTTTTTACAGTAAATTTTTGCGTTACCGCAACAGTTTTTAACCGATAGTTACGAGCTCTTGCTCCGCTTAAACTCAAATCGGAAAAAGCTATATCGTAAACGCCCGCTTGCGTGCCGTTCGCGCTTACGTCTATCGCCACGTTCGCGGCGGTATCGTCGCCTAAAAGACCGGAAGCTTCGGCGGCAGGCGTTTTCGCCGTTCCGTCGTAAACAAACTCTGTGGTTTTCCACACGAATTCTATTTCGTATTCTTCTATTATAAATATATACGTTATGGCCTGAGTTGCCGCGTCGCCTTCTCTGTCTTTCCAAACATAGTCGTCAGCGGGCGCAACCGTTACCGTATAATTGCCGTCCTTTACGTCTTTGAGTTCGCCGCCCGAAATAACTATTCTGCTCTTAGAACCGTCCGCCCCCGCAACGTATTTGTTTGCGTCTTTGAAAAATTCTGTCAGCAAATACGCGAAACCTTTATATATTGCCGTAACGCTATTGGCTGAATTATCAACGCTTGCCGTAGGATAATTTTCCGCCGTCAGAACGGGCAACTCCAAAACCTGCGAATTTATAATATACGTGAGAATAAGTTTTGTTTGCGCGTTAGACGCGTCGTAGTTCAGTTTATAGTTTTCCGCGCTGAAATCAGTTACGCCGTCTTTAAGTCCGAACGCCGAAACCTTTAAATAAAATACGCCCGCGTAAGTGACTTGGTCGGCTTCTATTTTATGATTAGGCGCACAATCGGGGTCGGTGAATATTTCAAAATCCGTGACAATCAATTTATCCGCGTCGGGAACTCCGCTCACCGAAGCTTTCGCCGCAATATTCTGAACGGCGTTAGCGTCGTCGAAATCGGCGTTATCCGTATTCCATACGACTTGTAAGTCGGCTTGATTAACAGTATAAGTTTTTGTAACGTTATCTACCGATTTTTCATCTCCCCAACCGTAATTGTTGGAATCGGCAAGAACGAATACCACGCTGTAATCTCCCGCAAAAGTAACGGCAAAAGTTCCGCCGGAAGGCGTTACCGTCGTTCCGTTTGCCGCAAGCGTCGCACCCGTTACGGAATATTCCGCTTTACCGTTTATATCCGCCCAATTATTTATAATTACCGTCTGCGCAGTCGCGTTATATGTTACTCTTTCGGAAAGTTCGGGTTCTGCTACGGAAGCGCGGTCGACCGTAACGGTAAATTCTATTTTGCCTTCGGGCTGGTCTTCAGACCATTTGTAGTTACCGTCTTTAAGCGAAAGAGTAATAACGTATTTTCCCGCGTCCTTGAATATTAACGAACCGTTCGGGGAAGGCTCGGGTTCGGTAATCGAATGTCCGTCGGTCAAGGGAGTATATACTACGCCGAATATAAGCGCTTCGTAAACCTTTTTACCTGTTGAGCCGTGTAAAAGGTTTTCCGTCCAACCCGAAAGAGTTTTTGTGTAACCGCTCTCTTTATAATCGCCGAGAACAAAGGTTCCGCCGTTAACCCAACCGTCCACGTCAACCGTCACGGGCGATATAACCGCGGCCGTTATTTCAAATTCGGCTTCCGCCGCAGGAAGAACAAAATCGTTAGGCACTCCGTCTACGTTGCCTTCGCCGTCTATATATACCGGCGTGACCGAATATTTGATTTTGTAAACGCCAATCCCCCACTTCGAGAAATCCGCTTCGGTTACAAGCGTTTCGCTTGCGCCGTCAATCTTAAAATATTGCGCGGCGTTTACGGTGAAATAAGCGTCGTCGCCGCCGCTTATATAAGCTTCAGGCGCGGTTGAAGTTTCGCCGAAATAGAAAGATTTCTGATTTTCCGCAAGCGTTGCGCCAAAACCTTTAAATTGCTTTTTGGTTATTTCTACCGATACGGTTTTATCCGTATAAGTTTTGTCAGACCAAATGTAGTTATAATTATATTCGTCCGTTTCTCCGTTCTGCTTGATGCCGACGATAACGTCATACGTATCCGCAAATCTCAACTCTTCGACGGTGACGCCCGACGAATTTGTTTTGCCCTTAATTTCCAAAGCGTTATCCGCGGTTTCTCCGCCGGCGAATCCGTCGTAAGAAACAAACTCTTTCAATTCATACGCTTTTCTCGCATATTCGACGGAAGCTACAAGATTAGACGCGTCCAACTCTTTGGGCAATACGGTAATTTCAATTGATTTGTTCGAACGTACTTTACCCGCCAAATATGCTTCCGTTTCCTCGGATACCGCGTAAACGGTATATATTCCCGCGTTTACTTTTAAAGGTTCGGTATAATTGAGGTATGTGCAGTTATCGTAATCGAACGCCGCACCTTTTCTCACAAGCACAAGCTTATATTTTACGTTAAGGCTATCCAACGCCGAAGTTCTGCCGTTGGAAGTACCCGTTACGTTAATTAAACCTCTTAAATTATCTCCGTAATATATTTCCGCGGCTTCGTCTTTAACGGCAAGATTTACGGCGAGAATGCCCTTGTTTATTCTGATAGCGTAAACGGCCGAACGTCCGTTTCCCGCAAGAGTAATTCCCGAAGGCGTGGTGCCTTCGTAATACAATATAAATTCTTCTTCGGGATACAGAACTCCGTCCGCCGCCTGTATCCTGCCTCCGGTTGCATTCAGCGAAACTTTAATATAATAACTTCCGCCGCCGTTAAAACTTACTTTTCCTCCGTTTACCGAATAAGCGCCCGATTCAGCGGGAACCATACAATTTTCATCGATAAAAACTTCTATCCGCATTTTATCGGACTGGAAGTTTTCAAACGTCTTGGCGCAACCCTCGGAATACGTTATGGTGGAAACGTCCGTCATAGGCAAAATAATTCTGTCGTCAACCGGCGTTATATCACCGCTTTTTTCCGCGGTTTTACCGTTATAATTTATACTTAGCTGCAAATAATCGCTATCCGTTAAAATTTTATTTTGAACTTCGTCGCCCTTATATATTGTGGGGGTAACGTATTTTTCGTAATCTATTAACGGCACGCTCGCAGGGTACGTTCTGGGACCTACTTTATAACTCAATACGAGAGTTAACCCGCTCATATCCGCGTCATGGTGTTTTATTTGCGTTGCGAAATCGCCCTCTATTTGCAAACTGTCGGGAAGAGCGAAGTTTATGTACTTAATAGTTACAGGTTCGGAAGACACCGTTCCGTCCGTCGTTACTATTTTAATATCTTTTTGATAAACCGAAGGATTGGCGTCCGCCGTAGCCGCATCGGGCGCAAGCGAACCGTCCACCTTTATGTTACTGCTTGTTACCGCTTCTTCTCCCCCGTCGTTTCTCAATAGTTTAAACACGGGAGTATTGTCGTCGCCCGCCATATTGACAAGATCCAAAGTGGTGTAAGGTTTTAAATTTTCCGTACCCCTGTTCCTTTCGTTCCACTCGTCCAGCGCCTTTTTATTGACCGCTATTTTTATAATTTCGGTCTTAGCGAAAGTTATGGTAAGCGAAGAGCTTGTAGCGTATCTTCCGTTTCTTTCCACGGTGACCGTAAAGTTTTCCGTTTCGCCCGCAGAACCCGTCAAATTAGAACTTACCGTTTCGCCCGTTTCGGCTCCGACCAGATTATTTTGCGAGTTAAACGTGAGAGAGAGCGTTTTTCTGCCGTTTTCAAAAATAGCTACCACGTCTAAATTTTTGAAAACGCCCTCGGGATTGGCGCCCTGTATAAACGCGTCGCGCCCGTCCTTATCTTTATATCTACCGCCCGTAAGGGAAAATTCCGGTTTTACGCGCAAATCAACGCCTTTAAGCTCAGCCGCTCTTACGGAAACCGTTTTTACCGCGGTTTTACCGTTAACGTTTACCGTTATTTCGGCGGAAGATTTACCGTAAATATCTTCCATTTCCACCGTATACAAATCGGGAGTGAGTACTGTTTCCCCCGCCTTTACCGTAAGAACTTTATATAAGTTTTCCGCGTTGTAATCATCGGTAAGGCTGCCGTTTTCAACTGTAAAAGAAACTTCGCCCGTTAAATCCGGAGCATCGTCCGAAAGCGGCAACAGAATATCGGAAGTAAGCGAACCGCAAACAACCGTTAAGGTTAATATGTTTTCCTCAGCGTCGCCGCTGCCGATAACGTAAGCGTCGTCTTTAAGTTCGCCGTTTATTCGCACTTCGTATTCTTCGGAAAACAGAACGTAAGTATCGTTATCCGTAAATTCCTGATTGCCGTTAGTAGTTCCTTTGACTACAAGATTTTTCTTTAAACCCGCAACCGTAGTCAAACCGGCGTAAGGTCTGTAAGATTCGTCCGCAAGTTCCACGTTAATAAGCGTGTAAGTTCTGAATGCGCCGGCTGCTTCCGCAATATCGCCGTTTATGTCCGTCAGCCCGTTCAAAGCTATCGGAAACAGCAAAAGACAAATTGCCAAAAGCGCGCAAACCAATAATTTTCTAACCTTTTTATAATATAACATACTCCCCTCCGTTCGCCGCGCGAAAATACGCGCGTGAACTTTACTGCGTTTAAATAACGCATATTGCGGCACTGACGAAATTTTATTTAAGTCGGTACTGTTTTACAAATTTTCAAGTTCGGCTTTGAGTTTCCTTAAATTCTGTCTTTCCAAATCTATAAGTTTTGTATAAGTTTTAAAGTACTCTACGTCCGTTTCGTTCGGCTTTTCACCGATTACAACCGCTTCGAGAAGCGCGGATTGACTGCGCCCCCTTCTCTTTTCGAGATTTTCTATCTCCTGTTCGCTTTCTTTTATTTTTTTAAGTATATCGCTCTTTCTTGACATGGCTTCTCCTTTTTTATTTTACTCCGCCGACAGTGCACGGATTCCCGTTACAGTCCGCTCGTATTGCTTTTTCAACTCTTCGAAAAGAGGAACAAGGTCGTCTCCGTATTCCGCCCTTCCCCTCAAAGCTTCCGTCATTTTCTCCGCCGCAACAAACAAGTCTGTTAGAGAAAGATTCATACACACGCCTTTTACCGTATGCGCGGCGCGGAACGCCTCCTCCATGTCGCGGACGCGCAGAGAATTTTCCAACAGCTCCATACTTTTGTCCTCGGCGACTTTTCCCAGAAAACGCGCAATGCGTTCGTCGGTACGCAATCTGCTCATTACGTCGCAGTAATTGCCTCCGATTTGTTCGTAACATTCTTTAACAGTCATAATTCCACCTCTGTCGTTTATTTTGCGCCGTAAATTTTATAGCCGTTCTTTTCACCGCGTTTTACTTCGTACATAACTTCGTCCGCGATCCTGAAAAGTTCGTCGTAACCGCCGTTGCAAACTTGCGTGGTGGCTATTCCCATGCTTACTTTAACGTCGAATTGTTTGTACTTTACCGTCAAACTTTTGAAAATACGCTCTATTTGCGGTATAAGCGTATCCTTATATTCCATAAACAATATAAACTCGTCGCCGCCCACGCGCGCAGCTATATCGGTGCTTCTTATGTTCTCCTTCATTCTTTCCGCAACGATGTTCAAAATCTCGTCGCCGAAAAGGTGCCCGTATTTATCGTTCGCCTGTTTGAAGTTATCCAAATCCATTACCGCAAGCGCGTACCGTTTACCCTTTAATTCTGCGTCGGAAATAATCAAATCTATTTTCCGTTTTGCGGCGTTATGATTCAAAAGCCCCGTTTTGGCGTCGTGCTCGGCTTTTTGTTCGAGCAGTTCCATAATTTCCGTTTCATCGTTTACGTCGACTATTTTACCTATAGCGCCGTCGGGTTCACGTGCTTCCGAATCACCCCAAAGAGATTTTGCAATTATTTTACTCCACTTTTGCTGTCCGTTTATATTCAAAATGAACTTAGCGGTGGCTACCGGATTCGAAGGCGTAGTCCGTTTTATATCGTTCAAAAACTTTTTAAAATCTTCCGCCGGAAAAATATTGTTCCACTCGCAATTTTCCGAAGGGTCGCTTATTCTTACAGGCAAACCCAACAGTTCCGCGCTCCACTCGGAAAGTTGCAAAGTTTCGGGTACGGAAGTATATTCGAATATAATTTCACCCGAAATATCCGATAAAAATCGAAATTTTTGCCGCTCTCTTTCAAAAAGTTGTATGGAACGGTCTGAAGCGGTGCCTTTTTCGCCGTGCAATATCTGTTTTACTGTATCATGAATTTTATCGTCGGTATGACTGCCCAATGATACCACGGTTAATTCGGTTTTAAGCCTGGGCGCGATATCCAAAAGACATTCCAGAAGCAAAGGATTGAACTGCCCGCATTCTCCGCGGACTATCATATCCACAGCCGTATCGGGCGAATACGCTTCCTTATACACGCGTTTACTGGTAAGAGCGTCGTAAACGTCGGCAAGAGAAACCACCTGCGCCGAAATGGGAATTCCGTCGCCTTTCAATCCGTCGGGATACCCCTTGCCGTCGTATCTTTCATGATGATGGCGGCAAATATCGTGTCCCGTTTTTATCAAAGCTTCGTTTTTACGGAAAGGAATAGCCGCAAGCATATTTGCGCCGTCCACGGTGTGCTTTTTCATAATTTCGAACTCTTCTGGAGTAAACCTGCCGGGTTTGTTCAATATTTCCGAAGGTATTGTAATTTTACCTATATCGTGCAGAGCCGAAGCCGTGCTTATAAGTTTTATATCCGCGGCTGTAAGACCGTATTTGCTTGTTTTTTGCACAAGCCTTTCCAACAGCATTTGAGTTATAACGTTTACGTGCAACACATGCAAACCGCTTTCGCCGTTTCTGAATTCGACTATATGCGAAAGAATCTCTATCATCAGGCTGTTATCTTTTTCCTTCTGATAGATTTGCTGTGAAAGCATATTCGTCATTTCTTTCTGCCGCATACTGAAAGCAAAATTACACGATACGCGGTGCTTTACGGTGCGTTCGTCGAAAGGTCTGCTGATATAGTCTACGGCGCCGAGGTCGTAAGCGCGGTCTATATAAGTTCCGCTTGTTTCCGCCGATATCATTATTACGGGTATGGTTTTTATCCAACCCGTCCTGTTCATCATAGAAAGCACGCCGAAGCCGTCCAACTGCGGCATAACGATATCTAAAAGAATAAGCGCTATTTCAAGTTCGTGCTCATGTAAAATGTCCACGGCAACGGCGCCGTTTTCGGCTTCTATTATGTCGAAATCGCCCGAAAGCATATCGGCGAGCAACGACCGGTTAAGTTCGCTGTCGTCGACTATAAGAATTTTCTTCTTAATACGGTTCACGTTATTCACCCCGTAATTTAACTATTATTTCTTTGAGTTTATCCATATTGATGGGTTTTGCAAGGTGCGCGTTCATTCCGGAATCCAAAGCCGCTTTAACGTCGTCGTCAAAAGCGTTCGCCGTCATCGCTATAATGGGTATTTCCGCCGCCCTTTCATGCTTGCACGCTCTAATTGCACGCGCCGCCTCGTAACCGTTCATAACGGGCATTTGAATATCCATGAATATCATATCGTAACGGTTAAGTTCGCTGCTTTCGAATTTTTCCAACGCCTCTTTACCGTTTGAAACTATTTCGCAATCAACGCCTTCGATATCCAATAGCTCCTGCAAAATTTCCGCGTTTATTTCGTTATCTTCCGCGGCGAGCACTTTAAGCCCTTCTATGGAACGAACCTCTTCGCTCGTTCCCGTTTTTCTCGGAGTACTGTCGTTCAATTGCATAACCGCGCGGCGGAAATTGGAAACGAAGAAAGGTTTGGGAAGGAAGAAATCTATTCCGGCGGTTTTGGCGTCTTGTTCTATTTCGTCGAAACTGTACGAAGTAAGAACCATTATAGGCATTTCGCGCCCCACGATCGCACGGATTCTCTTTGCGGTTTCCAAACCGTCCATTTCCGGCATTTTCCAATCGAGAATAATAAGATTAAACGGCGTGCCGGCGTCGTGGGCCGTTCCCACTTTGTCGACAGCTTCCATACCCGTCAAAGCGTAATCCACGTCTACGCCCGTTCCGTCCATAAGTTCTTTTACGTCTTTGCAAACGTATTCTTCGTCGTCGACTACAAGAATTTTATAAATATTGTTGTCCGTCCAGAACGTTTCGTCGTCAACGTCGCGGTGCTCGACTACCGCAAGTTCCAAATCGACGGTAAAAATACTGCCCTTGCCCTGAACGCTGTTAACCGTCATGGTGCCGCCCATAAGATCAACGATATTTTTGGTTATCGTCATGCCGAGCCCGGTGCCCTGTATTTCCTTAGTTGCGGAACTGTGCTCGCGTGAAAAAGGCTCGAAAATAACTTTAATAAAATCTTCGCTCATGCCTATGCCGTTATCTTCGACTTTAAATCTTAAATGAACATGGTTGTGGACGGCTTTTTCAAGCGCTTCCACAGTAAACCAGATTTTACCGCCTTCGGGCGTATATTTAACCGCGTTTGACAACAAATTGAGCATTATCTGGTTCAAACGCAGTTTATCTCCGTACACGTTTTCAGGCAAAACGCCGTTTGCGTGAATTTCAAAATGCTGTTTCTTTGCGCTTGCCTGAGGTCCCATTATCGAACTGATTTCATCGAGGAAATCGGCAAAACCGAATTCTTCTACGTTGAGCGAAGTTTTTCCGCTTTCGATTTTGCTCATATCCAATATATCGTTGATTAAACTTAAAAGGTGCTGACCGGAAAACATTATCTTACGTATGTATTCGCGCACTTTATCGGCATTATCCGCGTCTTTTGCGAGCAACGTGGCAAACCCTATAATAGCGTTCATAGGCGTGCGGATATCGTGCGACATGTTGGAAAGGAAATTGCTCTTCGCCTCGTTGGCCGACTTGGCTATATCCAACGCCGCGGCAAGTTCGGCGTTCATTTTACGTTCCTTAGTGCGGTCGGAGAATATAAGCACGTAACCTTCGTTTACGGGATATTCCGAATGTTTTAAAGTTATTCTGTACCAGTATTTGTCGCCGTTCTGCACGTTGCGCATCTGAATATCGGTTTCCCAAACACCCGATTCGTCAAGAGCGCTAAGTCCGTCCGCAGTAAAAGTGCCGTGACTTTCGACGGAAGCGTCAAGCACCTTTCTGACGTCGTTTTTAACCGTTTCCGTATCCAACCCCAAAACCGAAGATACGTTTGTGCTGACGTATTCGGTTTTAAAATCTCTGGAAGAGAACAACAGGAACATATCGTTTGTATTCTGCGTCAGCATATCCAAAAGATTTTCCCTTGATTTTACCGTACGCGCCTGAACTTTTGCCTTTTCCCGACTTGCGGTAACCAAAAGCCACGTTATAGCTACGATAATGCTTACGAAAATAACCGCCATAACCACTACGGTGACGGTTCTGAACGAAGTCATTTTACTGTTTACCACAGACGACGGAACAATACCCAAAAGCATCCAGTCGCTGAACTCGACCGGCATATAATTCAAATAATATTCCGTTCCGTCGGAATTGCGTTTGAAAAGCGCAATTCCCCTTCTGTCTTTGGGATCCGGAGTTTTTTCGCTATCCCACTGTTTTTCTATATCCTCTATATCGGCGTTAAGAAAAGTACATTCGTTTTTCAGAAATTCAAGATAATTTTCACGGTTGTTGTCATCGGGGCGGGACTGTAAAAGCACTTCGCCCTGGGGTAAAATTATGTAACAAAAACCCGTGTTGGCAAACGCCTGTATTTTAAGCGTTTCCTTTGCCATATCCTCAGAATTAAAAATTATTGCGATTGCCTGATATGTAAAAACTTCGTCGGTTTCACTCACTTTATAAGTGTAATTACCCTGAGAAAGCGGAACGGCAAACATAACGAAGCTGCTTTCTTCACCGTCGGAATTTGTTCTTGTGCCGAATACACCCACATCCTCTCCGCCGAGAAGCACGTCTATTTCGCGGCGGAAATTCAACGCTTCTACAGTGCCGTCGGTCTTTTTGCCGTTAGCGGTTCCGCTTCCCGAATCAATATCGCCCACAAGATAAAAATCGGTAAAACCCCAGCTTTTCTTTTGTTCGGCTATAAAAGTTTTAAATTCGCCGTGACGGTTTGCGTCCGCCGTTATGTTTATTACGTACTTTTCCCAACTGCGCATGGTTCTTCTGTAATCGGATATGCTCTGTTGAAAAGTAGTGTTAACCTGGTCGTAAATCTCCGATAGATGTTCCGCGCTTTCGTCGTATATCTGATTTGAAGTAAACCCCGCGTATAGCCCTATCGTAACACAGACTACAATACAACAAACGGCAATTATCAAACCGTCGCGCAATTTTCTTTTGTCGATTTTTTTCATATTAAGCACCTAAAATTCCGCCGTTATTAAAATATTCGTATATTCATTATAATATAATCGCGCTCAAAGTCAATAATTTTGATAAAATTAGAATAAATTTAGTGTTCCTAAGGTCATTTTTAACTAAATTAAGCAATTTTTGCCGGTAAAAAAAGGAAGCCGATACAACAAAAGGTAAAAGAACGCGCCCCGCAAAATGCGGGGCGCGTCTATGGTTGAATCAACGTTAAATTTTAAGGTGCGACCGTTGAATTAAAAACCGACAAGTCGCCGTTTATAGTGAAATCATGGAAACAATTAAAGCCTGCGGTCCAACTGCACACGCACGCGTGAAGTTTACCTTCGAACTCGTATATAGCCTGAATATTGTACGCGCCGTCGCCGAGATTAATTCCCTTTACCGAATACGACGTCACTTTGTTCCCTTCCCAATCGAACACGTCTATGGGGAGATCGCTTTGATAGTTTATCGTGTAAGTGACGTAAATATAGTTATCGTCGCAATAAATAGACGAACCTTTCATATTGCCGTGTTCCAACTGCACGGGAACGCCTACAAGCTCGCCTTCGGCGTCGGAAATATACAGTTTCGAATTAACGGTAATAGCTCCCGTTTCCTCGTCTGTCGAATGGTAATCTATAGAGGCGTATTTTTGTTGCGCTTCGCTCCAATAAGAAGCTTTTAAAGTTCTTTCGGTATTCTTTGTAAGAATTTTCGTCATTGCGTCGTCCTTAGCCATAACGCAACCTTCCCCAAATTCCTCAAGTTCCAACGAATACACAACGCCTATCGCCACGCAATACAATTTACCGTCCTTTATGAAAAGCCTTGAATTGTCTCCGCCGTCCGAATCCGAATCTACCGTAAACTGCGCGCTCTTGGCTACAGTTTTATAATTTTTATCCACTTTACATATAGTGGTAGCCGAATTGCCTTGGGTATTGATAGCGATATACAGATATTCGCCGTCGGACACGCCGCTCATTGCGTAACCGTCGGGTGCACCCGCTATTTCGCCGTATGTTCCCACAGACGGCGAAGCCGTAAACGCGGGAGTTACTTCGGCGTCGTCGCACGCGTTAAGGTATTCCCAAAAACCAAGGTCGGGTTCGAGCTCTTCGGTAATTTCAGGCATCGTAATCTTTACGTACGCCGCCGCGTCGTCCCCGTTAAACCTTAACAAAACCGCATAGTAGTCGCCGTTTATGACAGCCATACCCTGTATATTTGTCTTTGCCAAATTGCTGACGCCGTTCGAAAGCAGGAAATCTCCCGAAACGGGCACGCTCATTTTACCTACAAGTTCGCCGTTCCAATCGAATATGCTTACCGAAGGAGAATAAAGCCCGTCTTGGGTATAACTAATATAAATATAATCCGCACTTCCTATCAACCTTCTTGCGTTCCCGTTATGAGCGGGGATGTCGAAGTCGTTTATAAACTTCATTTGACGGTCGTACAAATAAACTTTGGCCCCCGAATATACCGCGAACATTTGCTTTGTGGAATTAAAATATACGTCTTTTATCAAAGCGTTTTTTGTTGTTTCGGTATCGTTAAGACCTTCGAATTTAAAGCCGTCGTATTCAACGAATTCGCAACCTTCTTTGAAGTCCTCTACATTGCAGTACATCTGTCTTCCGTCCGCAAAATAAATTATTATTTTACCGTCGTAATACGTTATGCCCGCCGCCTCTTCGGTACCAGCCTGTTCCGTC
>CATKAP010000165.1 GCA_949746255.1 uncultured bacterium | reverse complement strand
CCGTCTTAACCGCTTGACCACAGGGCCGCTAAAATTACTTTGAAAGTATATCATAATAGTTTTGTATTTGCAAGCGAAAATTACTTTACGTAAAAAATTTTATTTTAAAACTTAACTAATATTTTTTCTTTTTTTCAATTTTGTTTTAATTTTTTTAAAATTTATCTTTTATTGACAATAAAATTAAATGTCTGTATAATTATTTAAACTTAAAATAGTTAGAACTCTAATTAATTTTGTGGGAATTTTTATGGAAAATAAAAGATTGTTCGGAAAAATTTGTTTTTTACACAGGCAAATGAGTAGAGAAAATTGTATTTTATTATCCGAATACGGAGTTTCTCCCGTACAGATGCATACGCTTGTTTTTATACATAAAAATAATAAAAAATCAATTAAGGTTTATCAGAAAGATATTGAAAAGGAACTTAATTTAAGACCTTCGTCGGTATCCACTTTGTTAAATAACTTAGAAAAAAACGAATTGATTGTTCGTAACGTTGCCGACGGTGATGCAAGAGCTAAAGAGCTGGAGTTAACAGAAAAAGCAAAATATATATGTATAAAAGATAAATTGCTTATGGAAAGTTGCGACGGAGCGATTCAATCCGCATTATCTGAAGTTGAACAGGAACAATTTGAAATTTTGCTGAATAAGATAATAAATTGTATTTCTAAACAATAGCGGGAGGGAGGATTTACTTTTAAATGATTAAAACTTTGTTAAAAAGCGTAAGAGAATATAAAAAACCGTCTATATTATGTCCGATTGTTATGGTCGGTGAGGCGGTAATGGAAATTTTGATTCCATTTTTTATGGCTGAAATTTTGGATAAGTTTGAAGATTATATACAGGGATTTCCGCTTGATATCAATTACATAATTATTCGTGCTCTTATTATGATTTTGTGCGCGGTTTTTGCGCTGCTGTGCGGAATGTGGGGTGCTAAGCTTGCAGCTGACGCTTCATGCGGTTTTGCGCGTAATTTACGTCAGGATATGTATGACAATATTCAAACGTATTCGTTTGCAAATATCGATAATTTTTCTACCTCGAGTCTTATAACAAGAATAACAACCGATGTAACCAATGTGCAGAACGCTTATCAAATGAGTATAAGAATGTTGGTGCGCGCGCCTATTTTATTTGTTACTTCTACAGTTATGACAATTTTTATCGAACCGAAAATGGCGTTAATTTTTATCGGTGCGGCTGTGGTTTTGGGTATTGTTATAGCAGTTTGTATGTTCAGGGTTGTGCCGTATTTCAGAACAATGTTTAAAAAATACGATAATTTGAACTCCGTAGTTCAGGAAAACTTGACCGCAATTCGCGTAGTTAAATCTTATGTAAGAGAAGAACGGGAAATAGAGAAGATGCAAAAGGCTTCGGGCGAAGTTTATAAGTATTCAGTTAAAGCCGAAAGAATACTTACTATAATGATGCCCAGCGTGACGCTTACGCTTTTTATAGTTAATGTGATAAATCTTTTGGTCGGCTCAAATATGTTTTTGGGAAATATCGAAGGAAACGTCGAGCCTACGGATATTCAGACTTTGATACAATATTCCGCGCAGATACTTTCCGGCGTTATAATGGTTGCGATGTGTCTTAATTTCATTTCTCTTTCCAAAGGCAGTATGGATAGAATTTGCGAAGTGCTAAACGAGAAATCGACTTTACCGAAATCGGAAAATCCCGTTAAAGATATTAAAAACGGCGATATCAAATTTAATAAAGTAAAATTTGCCTATACGCAGAAAGCTGATAAATATATTCTTACAGGGATTGACTTACATATTTCCGCAGGGGAAACAATAGGAATAATCGGCGCCACGGGTTCCGGTAAAACTTCGCTTGTTTCTCTGATTCCGCGACTTTACGACGTTACCGAGGGAACGGTTGAAGTCGGCGGCGTCGACGTAAAAAATTACGATATGGACGTTTTGCGTAACGGCGTAGCCATGGTTTTACAAAAGAACGTTTTATTTTCGGGTACCGTCGCCGAAAATTTGCGTTGGGGAGACGAGAATGCTACTGAAGACGATTTGAATTTTGCTGTAAAACAAGCCTGTGCCGACGAGTTTATCGAACGCCTTCCGGGCGGTTATAATTACGATTTAGGGCAGGGCGGTGTAAATGTTTCGGGCGGACAGAAACAGCGACTTTGCATAGCTCGCGCATTGCTTAAAAAACCGAAAATTATAATATTCGACGATTCGACTTCCGCAGTCGATACAAAAACCGACGCTAAAATTCGTGAATCGTTAATAAAATACGCGCCTGAAACAACTAAAATTATAATTGCGCAGAGAATAACTTCCGTTCAGGACGCGGACAGAATTATAGTAATGGATGAAGGTAAAATATCCGGCGTTGGCACGCATGAAGAATTGATTAAGAATAACGCGATTTATAAAGAAGTTTACGAATCCCAACATAAAGGGGGTGAAGAAAGTGAATAAAAACTCTCGCAGAAACGAAAAAAACGCACCGACAAGAGGAAAGGGTGCAAAGAATCCGTTAAAAACGCTTAAAAGGTTGCTTGTTTATGCGTTTTCAAGAAATAAACTCGCTACTGCTTTTATGGTAATTTTCGTGTTGTTTTCGTCTGTTACCAAGATTACGGCGACCCAGTTTGTCGCTAAAATTATAAACGAATTATCTATGCCTGTAAACGGTATTTCTCCCGATATGGTCGGTATAGTTTATCCGAGTATAATTGCTATTTCGGCTATCTATCTTATAGGTTCTGCTTCGGATTTTGCGTATAACATTATTATGATGTATATTGCCAACGGCACATTGAAAAAAATGCGTGACGAAATGTTTGCGAAAATGCAAAAGTTGCCGTTGAAATACTTCGATTCGCGTACTCACGGCGATCTGATGAGTTTATATACCAACGATGTGGATACAATGCGGCAGCTTTTGACGCAGACAATACCGCAATTAATTTCTTCGGCTCTAACGCTTGTTGCGGTGTTCGTATATATGGTTATATACAGCGTAACGCTTTTACTTGTTGTTTTGGCTGTTTTGATCGCTATAATTTTTATAACTAAATTTGTTGCGGGCAAGTCGGCAAAATACTATTTAACTCATCAAATCGCGCTTGGCGGACTTAACGGATACGTCGAAGAAATGACTGAGGGACAAAAAGTTATAAAAGTTTTCTGTCATGAGGAAAAGGCGCGCGAACGGTTTAAAATTCTAAACGATGAATTGAACGAATCAGGCAGAAAAGCGCATAAATATGCGTTTATTCTCGGTCCTGTAAACAATAATTTGGGATACATTCAATATGTGCTTGTTGCGCTTGTCGGGGTAATGGTAATAGCTTTCGGGGGCGAAAGTGCTTTGCTTTCAGTATATTGCTCGGCTCTTGGAAACGGAGTTGTAGGCATGATTATTGCCTTTTTAATGGCTTCGCGTCAATTCAATATGCCTGTTCAACAGGTTTCGCAACAATTGAGCGCTATAGTTATGGCGCTTGCCGGCGCTGAACGCATATTTCAAATGGTTGATACTTTACCGGAAGACGGCGGCGGTGAAGTAACTTTAACTTTCGGCGAAAACGAAAGCGGGAAATGGGCATGGAAGAAACCTGCGGCAGATGGCGGTTACGAATATATTCCGCTTAAAGGCGATATCAGATTCGACGACGTTGTTTTTGGTTATACCGACGAGAAAGTTATTTTAAACAACATTTCCTTATATGCCAAACCCGGACAAAAAATTGCTTTCGTAGGGTCGACGGGAGCGGGAAAAACAACGATAACAAATCTAATAAATAGATTCTACGATATTAATTCGGGAACTATAACTTACGACGGATTGGATATAAAGAGTATAAAAAAAGATGATTTAAGAAAAAGTTTGGGCGTGGTTTTGCAGGATACCCATTTATTTACCGGTACCGTAATGGAAAATATACGTTACGGGCGTCTTGACGCTACGGACGAAGAATGTATTAACGCGGCAAAGTTAGCTAACGCAGACTTTTTTATTAGTCATTTACCGGAAGGTTACGAGACAAAAATAAAAGGCGACGGAGCAAATCTTTCTCAGGGTCAAAGGCAGCTTTTAGCGATATCGCGCGCTATGGTTTCCGAATGTCCCGTACTGATCCTCGATGAAGCCACTTCGTCCATTGATACCCGCACGGAAAAACTTATTGAGAAAGGTATGGATAAATTAATGGAGGGCAGGACGGTTTTCGTTATAGCGCACAGACTTTCAACCGTAAGAAACAGTCACGCAATTATGGTTTTGGAACACGGCGAAATTATCGAGCGCGGAAGTCATGAACAGTTGCTGGAACAAAAGGGAAAGTACTATCAATTATATACGGGAGCATTTGAATTGGATTAAAAAATCATGAAAAAGTTATTTAAATTATCTTTTATTATAATTATACCTTTAATTATCGGTTTTGTATTGATTTTTACGGGGGTAGCATTAAATAACGAATCGGTTTTAAATGCCGGATATGTCTTTGTATCAGCGGTTGTTCCCGCATGTATATTCATATTGGCCGTTGTTGGAATTGTCATGTTAATGACGGGTAAACTTCACGATAAGTCTCATGTTGAAGCGGGAGACGAACGCTCTGCGGAACGGGAAGACAAGGCGCGGGAAGAAATGGAAGAAATAGCCGAAATAAACGAATCTTACGGTTATGAGAGTCAAATCAAAAGCGCAGAATATCACATTCGCAAAATATCGGAGAATTATTCTAAATCAAGCTCTAAACAAAAGTTTTTGGGTTGGTTATTATTCGCATTTTTAATTACAGATTTCGCGCTTATTTTGGTCTTTTCTTTTTTGGGAATTACTGTAGGGATAATAATTTGCTTTTGTCTTTTTATTGGTACTATAGGAATAGCTTTTATAATAAAAGTGATTTTGGAAAAATTATCGATTAACGGCAGTAAAAAGCGCACAGGCAGTTCGGAAATACTTGAAGGCATTGTAAAAAGTTGCGTGCTTTCAAGCACGTCGAGCGTAGGCGGTAGCAGAACATACAGCACTACCAGAATTTCAAACGTAACTTACAGAATAACGGTAACGGTTGGAGGTAAAGATTATAACGCTTATAGCGAAAAATTTTACGAAGAAGGTCAGTCGGTAAAGATAACCGTCATTATCGGTAATCTAGTTTCTATAATAGAATAAATTAAAGCGTGAAAGAAAAATAAAGTAAATTGTCGAATAGGACAACTTGTCGAAAACATATGCTATATAACCTTAGTTTTAAAGGGGCGGCGTATGTTTTTTGATTTATTTAATTTACTTTTTGGTAAAATTTTCTTCTTTACGGGAATGGTTCAAAACGGTGGAACTTTTCCCAAACCGCTTTCACCCGAAGACGAGAAGAAATATCTTGAGCTTGCGCGAGCTGGCGACGAAAGCGCAAAAGAGATTTTAATTAAACACAATATGCGACTTGTAGCGCATATCGTAAAAAAATATTCGGGCGCCGCTGAAACGGACGATTTGTTGTCTGTCGGTTCAATAGGACTTATAAAAGCTATTAATACCTATCGCGACGGGAAGGGAGATCGGAAGAGCGTCGTGT